>JBIIIE010000191.1:0-5822 GCA_044235135.1 Roseomonas sp.
CAAGATCGTGGAGCTTGACCAGAACCGCATTGATTTGGTGTTCGAAATTGTCGAGGGCGATCCAGCACTCATCGCGCGCGTGAATTTTGTTGGCAATAATGCCTTTTCCGAAGCGCGGCTGAGGGATATTGTTTCCTCCCAGGAACAGGCATGGTTCCGCCTGCTGTCTTCAAGCGATATTTATGATCCCGAACGCCTGGTCTTTGACCGGGAATTGCTGCGGCGCTTTTATTTGCGCCAAGGGTTTGCCGATGTGCAGATCACCGGTTCATCCGGTGAATTGACCCCCGATCGCAGTGCGTTTTTCGTGACCTTCACCATTGAGGAAGGCCAGCGCTACCGCGTGGGCAAGGTTGACATCATCAATGAAATCCCGCGCCTCAGTATGGATGGCCTGCGCCGGGAGATTGAAATCGCTGATGGCGATTGGTATGATGGCGATGCGGTGGAACGTGCCAGCACCGCGCTGGCCGATGCGCTGCAAGCACGCGGCGAAAGCTTCATTGAAGTGCAGGCGCGCGTCACGCGTAACCCTGAAACAGCCACCATTGATCTTGGTTTCATCGTGCGCGAAGGCGCCCGCGCCTTTGTTGAGCGCATTGAGATTTCCGGCAATACGCGCACCGAAGACCGTGTCATCCGCCGCGAGTTCCGCCTCGCGGAGGGTGATCCGATGAATGCCCGGCAAATCCGGCGCTCGCGCGATCGCATCCGCTCGCTTGGTTACTTTTCTGATGTGCAGATCACCAACCAACCCGGTTCTGGGCCGGAACTGGTGAATTTGCGAACATCAGTTGTGGAACGCGCGACCGGTGAATTCACGCTGGGCGGCGGTTACGCCACAGATGCGGGGCTATTGTTGGATGTTGGTGTGCGTGAACGCAATCTGCTTGGCATGGGGCTGGATGCGCGTGTGGGTGGGGTGCTTGCGCAAAAGCGCAGCCAGTTGGATCTTTCGGTGACGGATCCGCAATTCCTGGATCGTAACCTTGCCGCGGGCGCGGACGCCTTCCTGATCAATCGCGACTTGCGCTTCGTGACCGGCTATCGCGAAAGGCGCGCGGGCTTTGCGCTGCGCACAGGCTATGAAATCAATGACCGCCTGAGGCAGAACTGGTCCTATGCGCTGATTGACCGTGACATCTTCGACATCAATCAATTCGCATCGCGCTTCATTCAGGAACAGGCGGGCCGAACGCTGCTGTCGCAGGTTTCCACCACCGTGACCTATGATATGCGCGATAGTCGGATTGAGCCGCGTTCAGGCTATGTGGTGCGGGTTGGCGGCGATTACGCCGGCATTGGCGGTGATGTGAACTATTTCCGTACGCGCGGTGATGCGCAATACTATATTCCCTTTGAACGCTGGCTGAACGACCCGGATTTCGTGCTCGTGCTGGCCGCGGGCGGCGGCGTCTTGAGCCCACTTGGCGACAAGGATGACCGTATCGTTGACCGCTTCTTCCTGGGCGGTGAAAACCTGCGCGGCTTCCGCCTTGGTGGCGCCGGCCCGCAAGATACCGCGACGGGGGATTCGCTCGGTGGTCAGGTATTGTGGACCACATCGGCCGAAATGCGCTTCCCCTTGCCGCTGCCGAATGAACTCGGCTTGCTGGGCCGCACCTTCGTGGATGTGGGTTCGCTTTCCGGCATTCCGGACAGCTATTTTGACCAAGCGAAATATCCGGGTGCCAAGCCGGTGGATGAGGCCGATCCGCGCGTGAGTGTGGGCGTCGGCTTTTCCTGGCGGAGCCCGATTGGCCTGATCAATATTGATTTCGGCAAGGCGGTTGTGAAGAAGGATTACGACAAGACACAGCTTTTCCGCCTTGGCTTTGGCACACGCTTCTAACCTGGGATGATCGCCCCATGATTCGCCTTGTCCTTGCCGCTTTGCTTGCTTTCCCCGTGGTGGCGGCAGCGCAAAACCAACCCGGCTGGTTCGTCCCGGGGCAGCCCCAGGGTCAACAACAGCAAGGTCAGCGTCCTGCGCAGCCTGCTCAGCCCCAACGCCCGCCGCAGCAGGCCCAGGCCCCCGCGCCCCTGCCGCCTGGCACGCCGCCGCCTGCGGCGGTGATTGGCGTGGTGGATGTGCCGGAAATCCAGCGTGTCTCCACTGCCTTCAATCAGGTGCGACAGGAAATCGAACGCCGCCGCGCCAAGTTGAATGAGGATGTGCAGAACGAACAGCAGCGCTGGCGTGAAGAGCAGCAGCGCTTTGGCAATGAACGTGGCGGGCTTTCGCCTGAGCAATTGCGCACCCGTGAACGCGCGCTGCAGGACCAGGTGACGGATGGTCAGCGCATCTTCCGGGACCGCGCGCGCGATCTGGAACAATTGGCCCAGCAGGCATTGCGGGAGATTGAACAGGCGCTGGCCATTGTCATTCGGCAGGTGGCGGCCAGCCGCAACATCAATCTGGTGCTGCCAAGGCCATTGGTGATCTTTAATGAACCGCCCTTCGACATGACGGAAGAAGTGGCAGTGCAACTCAATCGCATGATCACCAATGTCAACCTGCCGCCGGATCCGTCAGCCGCACCGCCGCCGCGTCCGGCGACAACACCTGCGCCTGCGGCGCCCCGGCGGAACTGATTACCTTGGGTGCGGATAGCCGCCTTTACGCCTCTGCTGGGCCGATTGCGCTGGATGCACTGCGCGCCGCGCTTGGGCTTGCGGCAGCGGGGAATGAGGCGCGGCACTTCACTGGTGTCGCACCGCTGCACCTGGCTGGGCCGGATGATGTGGCCTTCATGGAAGGCCGCAAGCATTTGCCCGCGCTGAAGGGCACCAAGGCCGGCGTTGTGGTGATTGAGGAAGCTTTCGCCCAATACGTGCCGACGGAATGTGTGGCGCTGTTGGTGGCTTCACCGCAAGCCGAATTCATTAAAATCGCGCGGCTTTTTCATCCGCCCGTGCAGCCCAAACCCGGCATTCACCCAAGCGCGGTGATTGCCCCCGATGCGGTGATTGGTCCCGGCTGCGAAATCGGCGCCTTTGTTTTCATTGGGGCGGGTGCTGAAATCGGCGCTCATTCCATTCTCGAACACCACAGCTCCATAGGCCCTGGCTGCAAATTGGGCGCGCATGGCCGCATTCATGCCCATGCGAGCATGGCCTATTGCATCGCGGGAGAGAGCGTTGTGCTGCATCCGGGCGCGCGCATCGGCAATGAGGGTTTTGGCTTCATCACCACGCCGCAGGGCCAGCATGTCACCATGCCGCAGCTTGGTCGGGTGATCATCGGTGATGGCGCCGAGATTGGCGCGGGCACCTGCATTGATCGTGGTGCGGGTGGCGATACGGTGATTGGTGCTGGCGCGCGGATCGATAACCTTGTGCAGATCGGCCATAACGTAACCATTGGGCGCGGCGCGGTGATTGTGGGTCAGGCCGGCATCGCCGGTTCATCCAGCATTGGCGATTACGCCGTGCTGGCGGGCCAGGCCGGCATTGCGGGACATGTTTCCATTGGCGCGAAGGCCCGTGTTGGCGCGCAAGCTGGGGTCATGAACGATGTTCCTGCCGGCACCGATGTTGTAGGCAGCCCCGCCTGGCCGGCCAAGGAAACGATGCGCGCCTTTGCGCGGCTCAGGCGCTTGGCCTCAAGCAAGACGAATGAAAAGACAGGGTGACGATCATGTCTGAGGAAAACACCACCCAAGCTGAGATCGGCGTATTGGACATCGCCAAGATCATGCATGCGATCCCGCATCGCTACCCCTTCCTGCTGGTGGATCGGGTGGTGGAGCTGGTGAAAAATGAAAGCTGCATCGGCATCAAGAACGTTACGATCAACGAGAATTTCTTCCAGGGTCATTTCCCGACCATGCCGGTGATGCCGGGCGTGCTGATCATTGAATGCATGGCGCAAACTGCCGCTGTGCTGGTGGTGGAAACGCTGGGCCCCGATTGGGCGGGCAAGCTGGTTTATTTCATGACCGTGGATAACGCGAAATTCCGCAAGCCCGTGGTGCCTGGTGATCAGATGCGTGTGCATGTGAAAAAGGAACGCCAGCGCGGCAATATCTGGAAATTCTCTGCCGAGGCCAAGGTGGATGGCAAGGTGGTGGCGGAGGCAACCTACGCCGCCATGATCCTGGATCGTTGAGCATGAGTGAAATTCACGCGACCGCTGCGGTTTCGCCCGGCGCGCAGATCGGTGCGGGCTGCAAGATTGGTCCTGGCTGCGTCATTGGCCCCGATGTGGTGCTGGAAGATGGCGTTGAACTGATTGCGCATGTGATGGTGGATGGCCATACGCGCCTTGGGGCGGGTGTGAAGGTGTTTCCCTTCGCCACCATCGGCATGGCGCCGCAGGATTTGAAATACAAGAATGAACCGACGCGTTGTGAGATCGGCGCGCGCACCCTTATTCGCGAACACGCCACCATTCATCGCGGCAGTGTCGGCGGTGATGGTGTCACGCGCGTTGGCGCGGATTGCATGATCATGGCTGTCGCGCATGTGGCGCATGATTGCCATTTGGCGGATCGCGTGATCCTGGCCAATAACGTCATGCTGGGCGGGCATGTGGAAATCGCCGATACGGTATTTGTTGGCGGCGGCACGGCCATTCATCAATTCGTGCGCATTGGCCGCCAGGCAGTGATTGGCGGCATGAGCGGGATTGAGGCGGATGTCATCCCCTATGGTTCTGCGATGGGCAATCGTGCGCGGCTGATCGGCTTGAACCTTATCGGGCTGAAGCGGCGCGGCTTTTCGCGCCCGGAGATCCATGCCTTGCGCGGCGCGTTTCGCTTGATCTTCCGCGAAGCTGGCGTTTTCAATGATCGGGTGGAAGAAGCCGAACGCCGCTTTGCCGATGACAAGAATGTCGGCGAAGTGCTGCATTTCATCCGCAATACCTCTCGCCGGGGCCTCTGCAAGGCCGGGCGCGGGGGGGATGATATGGATGATGAAGCGGAATGAGAATGCGCCGCCTTTCCGCTTATCGGCGCTGAGGCGGAGCCTGTGTCAGCCCCCCTTGGCGTGATTGCGGGCGGCGGTTCGCTGCCGCTTCGGGTGGTGCAGGCGGCTTCTGCCCTGGGGCGGCCCGTGCATATTGTGGTGCTGGAAGGCCATGGCGATCCGGCGGCCTATGCGGGGCTATCCCATGTGACGCTCCGCTGGGGGCTGGCCGCGCAAATGCTGACCTGGCTGAAGCAGCATGGCGTCAAGGAAGTTGTCTTGGCGGGCAATGTCACGCGGCCTTCCTTGCTGTCGCTCAGGCCTGATGCGGCTTCAATGAAGTTGCTGGGACGCATCGGGCGCGCGGCCTTCAATGGCGATGATTCCATCCTGCGCGCGGTGATGAAGGTGCTGGGCGAAGAAGGCTTTGAAGTGGTGGGCGCGCAGGCGCTGCTGGCAGGCTTGCTGCCGCAAGCGGCGTTGCTCGCCGGCCCCATGCCCGATGATGTGGCGCGCGCTGATATCGCGCGGGGGCTTGCGGTTTGCCATGCGATTGGCGCGGTGGATGTCGGCCAGGCGGTGGTGGTGCAACAGGGGCTTGTGTTGGGCGTCGAGGCTATTGAGGGCACCGACGCGCTGATCCGGCGCGCCGGCGCTTTGAAGCGCGAAGGCCCCGCGCCCATTCTGGTGAAGGCGCCCAAGCCCGCGCAATCCGAATTGGCTGATTTGCCCACCATCGGCCCCATCACGGTGGCCAGCGCGCACGCCGCCGGGCTGCGCGGCTTGGCCTTTCAGGCCGGCGGGACCATTCTATTGGAACGCGAAACCACCATCGCGGAGGCCGAGGCAGCAGGCATCTTCCTGCTTGCCTTCAACCCCGCCGAATACAGTCAAGGAGCAACCGCATGAGC
>JBIIIE010000193.1:0-5802 GCA_044235135.1 Roseomonas sp.
ACGATAGAGCGCGGCCAGCAGGCGCGTCACCCAGAAGGAAACGCTCATCACAATCGCGATATGCAGCCCGGAGACCGAGAGAATATGCGCAAGGCCCGAATCGCGCATGGCATCCAAATCAGCCTTTGGAATGACGCTTTGACTACCGGTCAGCAGCGCGGCTGAAATCGCCCCGGCCGAGCCTGGCAAGGCCGCCATCACCCGCGCCTCAAGGTCACGGCGCATGCCGGCGAAAGCTGGGGCCTCGCCGGCGCCTGGTGTCACCGCTGCCGCGCCGATGGCAAAGCCGACACCGCCCTGACCGCTGAAAAAGGCGGCGCGTTGGAAATCCCAGGCACCCGGATAGGCCGGCGCCGCCGGGGCGCGAATCAGCGCGCGCACGCTCAGCACATCGCCTGGCGCTGGCCGCGCGGGGTCATCATTGCGCAGCCGAATGCGCAGGCTGCGTTCAAGCGGTGGCGTTTCCGGGCCGAATTGCGCCTGCAAGAGCGTGACCCTGAGGCCCTGCGGCAAGGCCTGCACATTCTGCACAATGCCCTGGATCACGAGTGCCCGCGGCGGAGGGGAGATCGGCGGCGGCGCCCTTTGCGCATGCCAAAGCGTGATGGCGAAACCAAAGCTGCCTGCCGCAACCAGCGCGCAAAGCCAGCCGCAAAAGGCCCAGCGGCGTGCCAGGAGCAGCGCGCCGATGATCAGGCCAGGGGCAAGCCAGATCAGCCTTGCATCCGGTTCGCTCCGCAGGCTGAAGTAAAGCAGGATACCCGCCCCCATGGCGACCGGCAGCCAAAGCGCCTGCTGCTGACGTTCAATGGCAAAAGCCTCGGCGGCCCTGGCGCGCCATAAGCCCGGCGATGCGCTGAGGCTTTGGCTTTGGGGCAGGGAAGGGGTCAAAACGAACACAACCATAGGTTTATATGAACCGCGCCCGACAACCAAACAGGAAATTCATCGCCTGTCCCGCCAAAGCTCAGATTTCCCCGGCGCGGCATGTGGTTTAAAGGCTGCCCATCAGGAGAATGATGACCACGCCATGACGGTTCGCACGCGCTTTGCCCCTTCCCCCACCGGCTATCTGCATATCGGCGGGGCCCGCACTGCCTTGTTCAATTGGCTTTTCGCGCGCCACCATGGCGGGGAATACCTGCTGCGGATTGAGGATACGGATCGCGAACGTTCCACCCGGCAAGCGGTGGATCAGATCCTGGACAGTCTGGAATGGCTTGGCCTTTCGCCCGATGAACCGCCGGTGTTTCAGGCGGCGCGAGAATCTCGGCACCGCGAAATCGCCGAAGCGCTGCTCGCCATGGGCAAGGCCTATCGCTGCTGGGCGACATCGGAAGAATTGGCCGAAATGCGCGAAAAGGCTGCCGCCGAAGGCCGCCCGCCGCGGTATGACCGCCGCTGGCGTGATCGTGAGCCTGGGCCGGAACAGGCGGGCAAGCCCTTCGCCATCCGCATCAAGGCGCCGCTGGAAGGTGAGACCGTGGTTGCGGATTTGGTGCAGGGTGAAGTGCGTGTCGCCAATAGCGAATTGGACGATATGATCATCCTGCGGAGCGACGGCACGCCCACCTATCTGCATGCCGTTGTGGTGGATGATCACGATATGCGCATCACCCATGTGATCCGTGGCGATGACCATCTGACCAATACTTTCCGCCAATGCATGGTCTATGATGCGATGGGGTGGACTCGCCCGCATTTCGCCCATGTGCCGCTCATCCATGGCGCGGATGGCGCCAAGCTTTCCAAGCGCCATGGCGCGGTTTCCGTGCTCGATTTCCGTGAGCAGGGCTTCCTGCCTGATGCGGTCTGCAATTATCTGCTGCGGCTTGGCTGGGGTCATGGTGATGAGGAATTCATCCCGCGCGACAGGGCCGTGACGCTATTCGACATCAAGGATGTCGGGCGCGCGGCGGCGCGGATGGATTATGCCAAACTCACGCATTTGAATGGGCAATATCTGCGCCTGGCCGATGATGATGCGCTGACGCGTGATGTGCTGGAACGCCTCGCGAAACGCACGGTGCTGTTTGGGCCTGATGGTGCCAAGCGCGTGCGGATGCTGATGCCTTTCCTTAAGGAAAGGGCCAAGACGCTGGAAGAATTGACCGGCGCTTCGGCCTTCGCGGTGCAGGATGGCGCGCCGATCATGGAAGCCAAGGCAGAAGCCTTGCTGACGCCAGAGGCCAAGGCGCGACTGGCCGATCTGGCGGCATTTTTGCAGACAGCACCTTGGGAAAAGCAGGATTTGGACCAATGGCTGCGCGACTATGCCGAGGTGAAGGGCATCAAGCTTGGCCAGGTGGCGCAGCCCTTGCGCGCGGCGCTGAGCGGCAGCACGACCAGCCCACCGATTGATGCCGTGCTTTGGGCGCTGGGGCGGGAGGAAGCGACCATGCGCATCCTTGCCGCGGCAGGCTGATCGGCCGGGGCCGCGCGAAGACTCGAACCGGGAGAATGACACCATGCCAACAACGCTGATTCGCAATGCCGATCTGATTGTCGCCTGGGATGCGGGTGAAAAATCGCACACCTATCTGCCCGATGCGGATATGGCCTTCACCGATGGCACGCTCAGCTTTGTTGGCCGGCATTATGAAGGCCCGGCGGATGAGGTGATGGATGGCAAGGGCCTGATGATCATGCCGGGCCTGGTGAATATCCATTCCCACCCATCGAGTGAGCCGATGAATAAGGGTTTTCTGGATGAGATCGGCTCACCAGGGCTCTATAATTCCTCGCTTTACGAATACATGCCGATCTTCCGCGCGGATGCGGAGGCAGTGCCGCATTGTGTGCGTGTGGCGCTTTCCGAATTGCTGCTTTCGGGTGTCACGACACTTGCGGATCTTTCCATGGCGCATCCGGGCTGGCTTGATCTGCTGGCAGAAGCTGGCATGCGCGTTTGCGTGGCGCCGATGTTCCGGTCTGCCCGATGGTATACGAAGAATGGCCATGTGGTTGAATATGAATGGGATGAGAAAGCCGGCGAAAAGGCGATGGAAGAAGCGCTCCGCCTGGTGGAACGCGCGGAACAGCATGAATGTGGCCGGCTATTCGGCATGGTGGTGCCGGCGCAGATTGATACCTGCTCAGCCGGGCTTTTGAAGGATAGCCGGGCAGAGGCGAATAAGCGCGGGCTTTCCTGGCAGGTGCATGCGGCGCAATCCGTGGTGGAGTTTCACGAAATCACGCGCCGGCATGGCACCACGCCGATTGGGTGGCTTGATTCACTCGGGCTGCTCGGCGAACGCGCAATCATCGGGCATGGGATTTTCCTGGATGATCATCCCTCTACCCGTTGGCATACGGAAACCGATCTGAAGCGCTTGGCGGAAACCGGCACGACTGTTGCGCATTGCCCGACCGTTTTCGCGCGGCGTGGCATCGCGCTCCGCGATCTGGGGCGATATATGCGGAATGGCGTGAATATGGGGATCGGCACGGATACCTATCCGCACAACATGCTGGATGAAATGCGCTTGGCTGCGCATATCGCGCGCACCCAGGCCAATTCGCCGCGCACGCTGCGCACCACTGACCTGTTCAATGCTGCGACCATTGGTGGTGCGCTGGCACTGGGCCGCGATGATATCGGCCGGCTTGCCGTGGGCTGCAAGGCCGATTTCTCCTTGGTGGACATCACCCATCCCATGATCCGCCCGGCCTATGACCCTATTCGCAGCCTGATCTATGCGGCGGGTGACCGCGCCTTGAAGGCCGTTTTCGTTGATGGCCGCAAGGTGGTCGAGAATGGTGAGGTGCTGACAATGGATTACCGTCAGGCGGCGGAGCATCTGCACGAAGCGCAGCAGCGCGTCATCGCCAAGGTGCCGAAGCAGGATTGGGCGCATCGCCAGGCGGAGCAAATCGCGCCACCAACCTTCCATTGGTCCTGAAGTTGATCGGTAAGCCTTCAGCCTTTCTTCAGTACGCATTTCGGTGCAGCCATTGTCAGTATTGGCCAAGAAACGGAATTCGCCACGCTTAGGTCATCCAAGGTTCTGACCTTGCGCGCCATCACAAAGCAGCAACCGGGCTTGACCTTCCTATAATGGGAAGCGCCACATAGCGCCCAACATGCCCGATGCTGCCGCACCCCTGCCGCGCCTTTCCCTGCCCATTGAAGGCATGACCTGCGCCGCCTGCGCCGGGCGGGTGGAACGCGCGTTACGCAAGGTGCCGGGCGTGATTGAGGTTCAGGTGAACCCCGCCACGGATCGTGCGGAGGTGCAGGGCAGCGCCGGCGTGATCGCGCTGAAACATGCGGTTGAGGGCGCCGGTTATGGCGTGGCGGAAGCGCGGTTTGATCTGATGATCGGCGGGATGACCTGCACCACCTGCGCGGTGCGGGTTGAAAAAGCGCTTGGGACCGTGCCGGGGGTGCTGGAAGCCAGCGTCAATGCCGCATCCGAAAAGGCGCATGTGCTGGCCATTGGTGGCGTCAAGGAAGCCGCTTTGCGCCAGGCCGTTGAAGCGGCCGGCTATGCATTGCGCGGCAGCACCGCTGATGCCGGAGAAGAAGCCGCCGCGCGCGGTTTGGCGGCCGAACGGCGCGATGTGGTGCTGGCTGGGATATTCTCGGCCCCCTTCTTCATCGGCATGATCGGGATGGGCTTCGGCCAGGATTGGATGCCAAGCGGCTGGGCGCAATTTGGCTTGGCAAGTTTTGTCGAATTCTGGCTCGGCGCGCGGTTCTGGCGCGCGGGCTTCAAGGCGGTGCGTGCCGGCACGGGCAATATGGATCTGCTGGTGGCGCTTGGCACCGGCGCGGCCTGGGCGCTTTCCACCTGGCTTTTGCTGACCACGCCCGCGCATCACGGCACACCGCATCTCTATTTCGAAGCGGCAGCGATGGTGATTTTCTTTGTGCTGCTCGGCAAATATCTGGAAGCCCGCGCCAAGCGCGCCACCGGGGCGGCGATCCGCGCCTTGCTTGATCTCAGTCCGCGTCAGGCGCGGCGGCTTGAGAATGGTGAGGAACGCGAAGTACCCGTTGCCTTGCTTTCCATCGGCGATCTGGTGGTGGTGCGCCCTGGTGAGCGTATTCCTGTGGATGGGCTGGTGCGTGAAGGCCGCGCTGGCGTGGATGAAAGCGCGCTGACCGGCGAAAGCCGCGCGGTGGAAAAGGAGGAAGGTGCGCGCGTTTCAACCGGCACCATGGCGCTGGATGGGCGCTTGGTGATCGAAGCGCTGGCCGTGGGCGGCGATACCACGCTTGCGCGTGTGGCGCAGTTGGTCGCGGCAGCGCAGGCATCGCGCGCGCCCGTGCAAAAGCTGGTGGATCGCGTGAGTGCGGTTTTTGTGCCGGTGGTACTGGGGCTCGCGCTGGCAACCTTGGTGGGGTGGTTGCTGGCGGGGGTGGGTTTTGAACCCGCGTTGATCAATGCCGTTTCCGTGCTGGTGATTGCATGCCCCTGCGCATTGGGCTTGGCGACCCCTGCCGCCATCATGGCCGGCACCGGCGCAGCGGCGCGGTCCGGCATATTACTGCGCGATGCGGAAGCGATTGAGCGCGCTGGGCACATCACCCTGGTTGCCTTCGACAAGACCGGCACGCTGACAGAAGGCAAGCCGCGCTTGGCCGCTTTGCATCCCGCACCCGGCATGGCGCGCGAAGAAGCGCTCGGCATTGCCGCCGCGTTGCAAGCGGGCAGCGAACATCCGCTGGCCCGTGCAGTATTGGCCGAAGCGGGCAGCGCGCCGGCTGCCGAGGATTTCCGCACCCTGCCCGGACGCGGCGTGGAAGGCGTGGTCGGCGGGCGGTGCTATGCGCTTGGCAGTTCCAGGCTGTTGCAG
>JBIIIE010000194.1:0-5798 GCA_044235135.1 Roseomonas sp.
TCAGGGACTATCAGGCTTACGCTTTTCCATCTCCAACAACCGCGCGCGCAGCCCCGACACCTCCGCGCGCAGCGCCGCGATCTGGTCACCCACCGGATCATCCTCGGTATTACTAAGGCCATAGCCCAGAAAGGGGTCCGCGCAGGTCGAACCCGCCGGCGGACGGGCGGGGATGCCAACCACAGTGCATTCAGGCGGTACATCCCGCGTTACCACTGCATTGGCGCCAATCCTTGCCCCCTTGCCGACCGTAATAGGTCCCAGAACCTGCGCCCCGGCACCAATCGAAACGCCCGCTTCAATTGTCGGGTGCCGTTTCCCCGGGCTGCCGGAAAGCCCGCCAAGCGTCACGCCATGATAGATCAGAACATCATCGGCAATCTCCGCCGTCTCACCAATCACCACGCCCATCCCATGGTCAATGAAAAAGCGCCGGCCAAGCTGCGCGCCAGGGTGGATTTCAATGCCGGTCAGAAAGCGGCTGAGATGAGAAACCAACCGCCCCGCGCCGCGCCAGCCGCGCAGCCAAAGCCAATGCGCCAGCCGATGCCAGAGCACCGCATGCAACCCGGCATAGCAGAAAATCGTCTCAAGCCAGGAAGGCCGCGCGGGATCACGCGCGCGAATGCTGCGGCCAAGTTCAAGCGCTTCCCTGATCACTCTGCCGACCTCATGCAAGCCAGGGCGGGATAGGCAGGCCGCGTTCGCGCAGGAATTCCGGATTGAACAGCTTGGATTGATAGCGGGCGCCACCATCGCACAGAATGGTCACCACACGATGCCCCGGCCCCAATTGGCGCGCCACCTTGATGGCTGCTGCCACATTCAGTCCTGCAGACCCGCCAAGGCAAATGCCTTCCTGCACCAACAAATCAAACACCTGGGTCAGCGCTTCCTCATCCGTCACCTGCACAGCGTCATCAATCAGCGCGCGGTCGCCCACCAGATTGCCCGGCACTCGCGCGGCCTGACCAATGCCTTCAGTGATGGAAGACCCCTCGGGCTTCAATTCACCCGTTTTGACCCAGGAATAGAGCGAACTGCCCATGGGATCGGCCAAAACAATGCGCGTTTTCGGGCCGCGTGCCTTCAGCGCGCGGGCTATACCGGCCAGCGTCCCACCCGTGCCGCAGGAACAGGTGAAGGCATCAATCTGCCCGGCGGTCTGGTCCCAGATCTCGGGGCCCGTTGTGGCTTCATGCGCAGCGCGATTGGCGAGGTTATCGAATTGATTGGCATAGACCGCGCCCAACTCCTCGGCCAAGCGGCGGCTGTAATGCACGTAATTACCGGGGTCCGAGAATGGCTTGGCCGGCACCAGCCGGAGATCAGCGCCGATCATGCGGAGAAAATCGAGCTTTTCACGGCTTTGCGTCTCGGGCACCACAATGACGCTGCGATAACCGCGCGCATTGGCCACCAGCGTAATGCCAATGCCCGTATTCCCTGCCGTGCCTTCCACAATCATGCCGGGCTGGCCGGGTGTTAATGCACCGCGGGCTTCCGCGTCGGTAATAATGCCAAGCCCGGCGCGGTCCTTAACTGAACCCCCGGGGTTCATGAATTCCGCTTTGCCAAGAATATCGCAGCCCGTGATTTCACTCGCGCGCTTCAGGCGGATGAGTGGCGTATTGCCAATAGCACCGGCTAAACCGTCAACCGCTTGCTGAAAACCGGGCATGAAAACCTCTCAGACAGTCTCGAACACACCATAACGCGCGATGCCGCGAATAGGACACGCCATATTCACTAGAGCATTTCAATGAACGTCGGAAAGTCGGCGAAAGAAGACGCTGCCCCCAACGCATTTGACGGTAAATTTTTCCATATTCATGGAAATCTATAGCAAGGGCATTTCAATTCATTTTGATCAATATGGAAGGACTGCGTTTCGCAAACGCGCGGGCGTATCTTATCTCAGCTTGAGACAATCGGGCATGGAGTCGAAATCCAAACTCATCAAGCCTTCCATGCCTGCAAAGCGAGTTGCTGTAGATTCCAGAACAAGGCGCAGATCACGTTCTCTTTCCACTTGACCTGCGACGCATTGGTCTCCCGAAAATCAGTATTGAGAAAGCGCCACTGAACTTGCCTATGCCACCCAGGAAATGCGCCTCACTCAAGCGGCTCCGCCGCCCACCATCCCATTATTCACTCGGCGCCAAGCTCTTGATCAGGTCAAAGACGCGCTTGCGGACAGCAGGATCTGTGATTCGATAATAGGCGCGCACCAACTCAAGAGTCTCGCGCTTGCTCATTTGCTCATCATCAAGGCCATCCTGCGCTTCGGACAAGCCGAAATAGGCAGGGCGGCTACGCACGGCGCTATTTCCACCCATTTCCGGAGGAAGGTCGTCGAAAAAGAACCCGATCGGCACATCAAGCAGGCGCGCAAGGTCGAACAGACGGCTTGCGCCGATGCGATTGACCCCGCGCTCATATTTTTGCACCTGTTGAAACGTGAGGCCGAGTGCATCGCCCAGCTTCTCTTGGCTCATGCCAAGTAGCGTGCGGCGAAGCCTGACCCTGGCGCCCACATGCGCATCAATCGGGCTGGCCCGATGTTCACGTTCGCCTTTGGCGACTATTTCATCCAGGCCATTCATGGCAACCACCGATCTCATGCCGCTTCCCCTTTCTGATACGAGGGCAACTTTTACGCGTCTTCCGGGGCTGGTTTTGGGATATTGGTTGCGGGAACTAGCAAACCCTTACCCTAACCAGCAATTGATAGTGGTTTAAGATACCTTAATCTCCATGATTACGCTATAGGTTTTTCTAATTTCTCAAAAATGATACAAAACTTTTTCCTGGCGGGTCACGCCCTGTTACATCATCGTTGATTTCGTGCCGACAAAATCCACCCAAAGGCGAAAATGGCCAAGGCAAGCCCCAAGGGTAGGATAAGTCCAAGATAGGCATAGATGGTCGGCGCACGCGGCGCGGGCAGCAAGGCCCGAATAACCGCCGATTCCCCCAAGGGGCCGCGCGCCACAAGTCGCCCACGCGCATCAAATACCGCGGAAATCCCCGTCTGCGCCGCGCGCGCCAAGGGCAGGCCCTCTTCCACCGCCCTGAGCCGCGCCGCCGCCAAATGCTGCCAGGGGCCGGCGGTGATGCCGAACCAGGCATCATTTGTCACATTCACAATCCAGGCAGGCCGCTGTGCGGGCATGATCCGGCCCGTGAAAATCACCTCATAGCAAATCAGCCCGACAAGGGGCGGTAGCCAGCCAGCCACAATGCGGCGCCGTTCTTCGGCGGCGGTGAAATCGCGCGTGCTTTGCACAAGACGGATCGGCAAAAGCCCCCGGAAGGGCATGAATTCGCCAAAGGGCACCAGATTCATCTTATCCGCTGTCGCCAATACCTGCGTCGTGGGGCTGATCACCGCCAAGCTATTGAACAAATCCCGCGCATAGCCAGCCGGAGTGAAATCACCGCGTACGGTCCCGGTCAGCAGCAGGGCATTTTGTGGCAAGGCGCCGGCCACCAATTGCCGCGCCTCGGGGTCATTCGGCAGCAGGAAGGGCACGGCGGTCTCTGGCCAGATTACCGCCAGCCGATGCCCCGGCGGCAGGTCGCGCAAGGCGGCCACCGCCGCATCCCGCGTCGCTTCCACATAGCGGCGCAGGATCGGCACGCGGGATTCTTCGCGCCACTTCACCTCCTGCGCGATATTGCCTTGCACGATCAGCAGGCCGACGGGCTGGGGATCGGGCTCCGGCGCCCAAAGCCGGGCGAAGCCGAAGGCGCCGCAAAAGGCCAGCACCGCAACACCGCCCAAGAAGGCGCGCCGATCCAGAATGGGCGTTGCCGCCACCAAAAGCGTGATCAGCGATAAGCCATGCACGCCGATCATCGCCGCCATCTGAATGGGCAGCGCATCAAAGGCCCAGACCGTGCCCATCAGGTTCCACGGAAAACCGGTCAGGATTTCCCCGCGCAGCAATTCAAAGCCGACAAAACCGCCGGCAAAGACCAGCACGCGCGGCCAGCCAGGCTTCGCCCCCCAGGCAATGGCGGCGGGCACGGCCACAAACAAACCCAGCGGCAGCGCCAGCGCCGGCACCGCAATCGGCACCAGCCACCAAAACCGCGCCACATCCGTCAGAATGGCCGAAGTGATCCAGTAAAGCCCACCAGCAAAGAAGCCAAAGCCCCAGGCAAGCCCAATCCAGAAGGCGCCGGTCCAACTGGCGGCCCCACCAATCATGGCAAGCAACCCCGGAATGGCGAGAAACAGTGCTGGGATGACATGCAGCGGTGGCAGGGCGAGGACCGCCAGCATGCCAAGCCCAAAGGCGGTCACCTGGGCGCGCCAACCGCGCCGCGAAGCAAGCGCCCGCCACATCGCCCCCATCCGAAATCGAGCCTTTCTATTCCGCCGCGACGCGGGAATTGGCACCGGGCCGGCGTACGCGCAAGCGCCGGATGCGACGTGGATCAGCCTCCAGGATGCGGAATTCAAGCCCCGAGGGGTGAGACACCAATTCCCCCTTCGCCGGCACGCGCCCCGCCAGCGTGAAGACCAGCCCGCCCACAGTATCAATATCGGCGGCGCGTTCCTCATCCGTCAGCACATTGCCGAGCTTTTCCTCAAAGGCAGCGATTGGGGTGCGCGCATCCAGATCAAGCGCGCCATCGGGGCGTTCGGTGATCTGCTGCGCCTCAATCTCATCATGTTCGTCACTGATATCCCCAACGATGGTTTCCACCAGATCCTCAATCGTGATCAAGCCATCTATGCCGCCATATTCATCCACCACCAGCGCCATATGCACGCGCGCCTGGCGCATTTGCAAAAGCAGATCGAGCACGGGGATGGACGGCACAACGAAAAGCGGCCGTCGCAGAATGACGCCCAAGGCAAAGGCTTTTTCTTCCTTGCCGATGGCAGCGAAGACATCCTTGATATGCACCATGCCGATAATGTCATCGAGCCCATCGCGATAGACCGGGTAGCGGCTATGGCCTTCCGTCTGGATCAGCGCGATGGTCTCAGGCAATGAATGGCTTTCCGGTATCGCCATGATATCGGCGCGCGGTACCATCACATCATATGCAGTGATATTGCGCAGCCGCAGCACATTGCCGAGCAGCGCGCGTTCTTCGGCATCCAGCCCAGAGGCCGGGCCAGCGGGCGCGCCGTCCTCATGCGGGGCTTCCTTCCTTTCGATCAGTTCTTCCACCTGATCGCGGATGGATTCCGCTTCCTTGCGGCGCAGCATCCCCTGGAGTTTCCAGAACAGGCCGGGTTTCTGGCCAACCTCGCTCATGTCGCGCCCCGCCAGGGATTGGGCAGGCCAAGCCGGCGCATCACGCGCGCCTCGGCGCGTTCCATCCGCCGTGCCTCTCCGGCTTGAAGGTGATCATATCCGGCCAGATGGAGCGCCCCATGCGCGACCAGATGCGCGAAATGCGCCGCGACACGCCGCCCGGCACCGCGCGCTTCGCGCCGCACCACGCCTAACGCCAAAGCGACATCACCCAAATAGCCCGGCATACCGCCAGGGAAGGACAGCACATTGGTGGGCTTGGCCTTGGCGCGATGGGTGCCATTCAGCCGCTTCACGGTCCTGTCATTGGCGAGCAACACAGTGACCGACCCAGCAGTGCCCGCTTCGCGCAAGGCCGCCTTTGCCGCGCGGCGCGCCAGCGCCTCAGGCTGCTTGATTGTGGCGCGCCAGCCTGGCGCTGCCAGGATCACGGAGATATCCAGCCCCTCCGCCGATCCGCTCCGAAGCCCAGCCGAGGCACCCTTGGGGCGCCCCTGGCCGGGACGGCTACTTCCCGGT
>JBIIIE010000195.1:0-5797 GCA_044235135.1 Roseomonas sp.
CGCCCTTGCCGGATTCCCTCCGCCTTGTCCGACAGCACCTTCTTCACTGAAAGGGCGCTTACCTATCTCAAGGGCCGCAATGGCAAGCCGTGGTTCCTGCATCTCGGCTATTATCGCCCGCATCCGCCCTTCATCGCGCCCGCGCCCTATCACAAGATGTACCGCCCAGAGGACATGCCGGCGCCTGTTCGAAAGCCGCATTGGGAGGAAGAAGCGAAGCAGCATCCGCTGCTGCGCCATTACCTGCGCGATATCAAGCAGGGTTCGTTCTTCCATGGTGCCGGCGGCACCGCGAGCACCCTGGATGAGTCTTCCATCCGCCAAATGCGTACAACCTATGCCGGGCTGATTACTGAAATTGATGATTGCCTTGGCCATGTCTTCACCTGGTTGGAGGAAAATGGCCAATGGGAAAATACCATGATCATCTTCACCTCTGATCATGGTGAGCAGCTTGGCGATCACTGGTTGCTCGGCAAGATCGGTTATTTTGACGAGAGTTTCCGCATTCCACTGGTGATCAAGGATGCCGGGCGAACCACGCGCGCCGGTGCCATTGAAGATGCCTTTACCGAAAGCGTGGATGTGATGCCGACCATTCTTGAAGCGCTTGGCGGTGCCGCGCCGCGGTCCAGCGATGGGCGTTCATTGTTGCCCTTGCTGGAACATATGCCACCCGAATCCTGGCGCGACATGCTTTTCTATGAATATGATTTCCGCGATGTCCATTATTCCAAGCCGGAGACCGCGCTTGGCCTTTCAATGGATGAAAGCGCTCTTTGTGTGGTGCAGGATGCGCGGTTCAAATACGTTCATTTCACCGCATTGCCGCCGCTGTTCTTCGATCTTGCGCAGGATCCGCATCAATTCACGAATCTTGCCGATGATCCGGCCTATGCCGATCTGGTGAAGGCCTATGCGCAAAAGGCATTGTCGAAGCGTATGCGCCATGCCGAACGCACGCTGACCCATTTTCGCGCGACGCCGCTCGGCCTCGAGGAGCGCGCGCCCCCGACCTGACCCGTCCACCATTTCCCCATCATCAACGCAGGAGAGACCCCCATGCTGCGCCGTGAGATTCTTGCCATCCCGGGCCTTGCCCTTTTACCGCGCTTTGCCATTGCACAAGCGGATCAACGCCCTTCCATCACGGTTGCGGTGCAAAAGATTGTCAACAGCAATACGCTCGAGGTTTTGCGCGAACAGTCCAATGTGGGGGAAAGGGTTTTCTTCACCTCCCTTTGGGAAGGGCTGATTGGCCGCAATTGGCTCGGCAATCTTGAAACCATGCCGGGGCTTGCCACCGAATGGCGCCGCATTGATGACCGCACGGTTGAACTGTCACTGCGCCGCGGCGTGAAATTCCATAACGGCGATGAAATGACCGCGGAAGATGTGGTCTTCACCTTTGGGCCGGAACGCATGTTTGGCACTGGTACGCCAGCCGCGCCCGCCGCTGGCACATTATTTTCCCGCATTCCGGGCCAAGGCCCGCAGGGCAAGGAATTGCCGCCTGAAGTGGTGGCGGTATCCCGGCGCATCTGGCCCGCGCTCGAGAGGGTAGAAGCGGTTGACCGCTACACCGTGCGCTTCATCAACCGTACGCCCGATGTCACCCTGGAAGGCCGCCTTGCGCGCTATGGCAGTGATATCTGCTCTCGCCGTGGCTTCAACGAAGCCGCAAGCTGGCTGGATTGGGCGCGTAAGCCCATCACCACCGGGCCCTATATGGTCGCGGAATTCCGCCCCGATGTGTCACTGACACTGGTTGCGCATGATGAATA
The DNA here is from genome assembly GCA_044235135.1 of Roseomonas sp. Lineage (GTDB taxonomy): Bacteria > Pseudomonadota > Alphaproteobacteria > Acetobacterales > Acetobacteraceae > Neoroseomonas. The sequence continues at coordinate 1,785 of JBIIIE010000195.1, forward strand.
TTGGGGCGGCCGCCCGCCCTTGCGGCAAATCCGCTTTGTGGAAGTGCCTGAAGTGGCCTCTCGCGTGAATGGCCTGCTCTCGGGTGAATATCAATTCGCCTGCGATATGCCCCCCGATCAGATCGCCGGCATTGAACGCAACCGCGCCTTTGAAGTACAGGGCGGCACGATCCTGAACCATCGTCTGACAGTTTTCGACAAGAACCATCCGCAACTCCGCGACCCGCGTATACGCCGCGCCATGACGCATGCCATTGATCGTCAGGCCATCGTGGACAGCCTTTGGGCCGGCCGCACCGTTGTGCCGAAGGGGCTGCAATGGGAGTATTATGGTGAGATGTTCCACGCGGATTGGTCTGTACCCGCCTTTAATCTGAATGAGGCGCGGCGCCTGCTGCGGGAAGCGAATTATCGTGGTGAGCCCATCCCCTATCGTCTGCTAAATAATTACTACACCAATCAGAATGCGACAGCGCAGATTTTGGTCGAGATGTGGCGGCAGGCCGGGCTTAATGTGCCGATCGAAATGCGCGAGAATTGGGCACAAATCTTCTCCGGCGAGACGCCGCGCGCGCTACGTGACTGGTCCAATAGCGCGCCCTTTAATGATCCTGTTTCGTCCATCGTGAATCAGCACGGTCCCAGCGGCCAGCAGCAACAGGTTGGCGAATGGACGAATGAGGAATTCAATCGTCTGTCGGTGGAATTGGAAACCAGCACGGATCGTGCACGCCGCCGCGCGGTCTTCCGCCGGATGCTGGAGATTGCGGAACGTGAAGACCCGGCCTTCACCGTGCTGCATCAGAACGCCACCTTCACGGCCAAGCGGCGTGATACGGCTTGGAAGGCCAGCCCGGCCTTCGCGATGGATTTCCGCCCCGGCAATTTTGGCGCCTGAGCCGATGCTGCGCCGCCGCCACTTATTGACCGCTCCGCTGGCCCTGATGCCGGCGGCGCTTGCAGCTCCGGCCCTTGGTCAATCCGATACGCGCCCTGTCATCAACATTGCCGTCCAGGAAATCACCACCAGCAATATGCTGGAGATGATCGCCGAACAATCCAATGTCGGCACGCGCATCGCAATGGGAATTTCACCGCCAAACGGCGTGATATTCGCTGGAAATCGAGCCAAAGCTTCGTGATGGATTTCCGTGCATCCAATTGGGGGGCCTGAAGAATGTTGATCTCTCGCCGCGCCGCATTGCTGGCGCCAAGTCTTCTCGCCGCGCCCGCCCTGGCGCAGTCGGACAACAGGCCCACGCTCACCATCGCGGTTCAGCGCCTGTCCAATTCCAACACCTTCGAACCGCCACGCGAACAATCCAATGTCGGCTTTCGTATTCATGGGCTTTATGCGGAACAATTGATCGCGACCGATTGGCTTGGCAATGCGGCGCTGATGCCGGGGCTTGCCACTGAATGGCGGCGCGTGGATGCGCGCACGCTGGATCTCACCCTGCGCCAAGGCGTGAAATTCCATGATGGCAGCGTGCTGACCGCCGAGGATATCGCCTTTTCCTTCGCGGATCGCCTGTTTGGCACGCAAGGCGCGACCGGTGCCGGGCGCACCACCGTGCTGGCCGGAACTGCCACCAAGGAACCCCCCGCTGAGGTAATCGCGGTTGGGCGTCGCACCTATCCTGGGCTTGAACGTGTGGAAGTGCTCAACGCGCAAACGGTGCGCTTCGTTAATCGCCTGCCGGATGTCACGCTGGAAGGGCGCATTGCGCAAAGTGTCGGCGCCATCTTCTCACGCGCAGCCTTTGGGCGCGCGGAAAGCTGGCTTGCCTGGGGCCGCGCGCCGATCGGCACCGGCCCCTATCGCATTGCGGATTTTCGGCCCGATACGTCGCTGATCCTGGAAGCGCATGACGAATATTGGGGTGGTCGGCCACCCGCGCGTCGGCTGCGCTTCATTGAGGTGCCGGAGGTCTCAGGGCGGGTCAATGGGCTATTCTCGGGCGAATATGATTTCGCCTGTGATATCCCGCCCGATCAGATCACGGTTGTTGAACGCAATGCCCGCTTTGAAGTGTTGGGCAGCCCGATTAACAATATCCGCCAGCTGGCCTTCGACAAGACGAACCAGGTGCTTGCGGATGCACGCATCCGGCGCGCCATGACGCATGCGATTGATCGGCAAATGCTTGTGGATACGCTTTGGGCGGGGCGTACCAAAATCCCACGTGGCGTCCAGATGGAAAGCTATGGGCAGATGTATCTGGCTGATTGGGAGAACCCGCGCTTTGATCCCGCTGAAGCGCGCCGTTTGCTGCGTGAGGCAAATTATCGCGGTCAGCCCATCCCCTATCGGCTGTTGAACAATTACTACACCAATCAAGTGGCCAATGCGCAGATCATGGTGGAGATGTGGCGCGCGGTCGGTCTCAATGTCACTATCGAAATGAAGGAAAATTTCGCGCAGGTGCTTGAACGCTCACCGGGCCGCGGCTTACGGGATTGGTCCAATACCTCGGTCTTTGGCGATCCGGTTGCGGGAATTTTGCGTGCCTATGGCCAGAATACGGAAGCTGAACGCACCGGGGAATGGGTGAATGAAGACCTCAATAAGGCTGCTTCGGCGCTTGAGGTCGAAACTGATATGGCGCGCCGCCGCGCCTTGTTCCGCCAAATCCTCACCACCTTGGAACGTGACGATCCCGGCTACATCACCCTCCACCACGCGGCAGCCTTCACCGCCAAGCGGCGCAATATCGAATGGCGTGCCTCATCTGGTTGGGCGATGATGTTTGGGCCCGGCAATTTGCGCGTGGGTGCGTGATGGCGCTGATCCGCCTGACCGGGCTTTCGGTTGCCTTTGATGGGGCGCCCGCACTGCGGGGCATAGACCTTTCCATCACCAAGGGTGAGGCGGTTGGGCTTGTTGGTGAAAGTGGCTGCGGCAAATCCGTGACCTGGTTGGCAGCCCTTGGGTTGCTGCCGTCCAAGGCGCGCATTACCGGCAGCGTCATGCTGGATGGGCAGGAACTTCTCGGCGCCCCGGCATCCATATTGGAACGCGTGCGCGGCGGGAGGATTGCGATGATCTTCCAGGACCCCGCCAGCAGCCTCAATCCTGTCCATCGCATCGGCAAGCAGATTGTGGAAGCACTCAAGCTGCATCGCGGCATGGAAGGAAGCGCGGCGCGCGCTGAGGCGAAGCGCTTGCTTGATCTGGTCGGCATCCCTGATGCGGCGCGGCGCCTGGATGCCTATCCGCATGAACTTTCAGGCGGGCAGAATCAGCGCGTGATGATTGCCATTGCGCTTGCCGGCCAGCCGGAATTGCTGGTGGCGGATGAACCCACAACCGCCCTTGATGTGACGATCCAGGCGCAGATTCTGGAATTGCTGCAATCCATACGCCGGCAGATGGGCATGGCGCTGGTGCTGATCAGCCATGATCTGGGGGTGATTGCCGAAGCCTGTGATCGTGTGGCGGTGATGTATGCCGGCCGTATCGTGGAAGAAGCACCGGTAGCGCAGCTTTTTGACGCGGCAGCACATCCCTATACGCAAGGCTTGATCGGCGCCTTGCCGCCCATGGATGGCCCTCGCCGACGCTTGGCCGCCATTCCGGGCGGCGTGCCGGAACCCTGGGCCATGCCGCCGGGTTGTGGCTTTGCACCGCGCTGCCAATTTCGCACCGCCGCTTGCGATGCCGCCACCCCGGACCTGATGGGCATTTCTGCTGCACATCGCGCCGCCTGTATTCGCGTTGCACCTGCGGCATTATCGCTGGAAAGAATACCCGCATGAAGCCCGGTGGCCCCTTGCTGGAAGCCGAAGGGCTGGTTCGTCGCTATGCCATGCGCCGCGGCATGTTCGGGCGCATCGTGGAAGTGCGCGCCGTGGATGGCGTTTCGCTGAAATTGGAACGGGGGCGAACCCTTGGGCTGGTGGGTGAATCCGGTTGCGGAAAGTCAACCACCGGACGTCTCGTGCTTGGGATGGAAACGCCAGATGCGGGGCGTGTCAGCTTCGATGGTGCGGTGATGCCGCCGCCGGGCAGT
>JBIIIE010000196.1:0-5780 GCA_044235135.1 Roseomonas sp.
CCGCCGCCATCCAGCGTGTCATTGCCGGAACTGCCCAAAAGGCTGTCTTGCCCGCTGCCCGAAATGACCCATTCAATATCGCTGAGCGTATCATTGCCCAGAGCACCCGAAGCGCTTCCCGCCGCAAGATCAATCGTCAGGGCAGCCGTCGCCGCCCCATAAGTCGCAAGGTCAGTGCCAGTGCCACCATTCAGACTGTCATCACCAAGCCCGCCGGCTAATGTGTCATCTCCTCCGGCGCCGCCTAGCGTTTCAGGGCCATTACTGCCCAAAATACTATCACTAAAACTACTGCCAAAAACGATTTCAAAACCGGAAAGGCTATCGCTGCCAGCCGCACCAGTGGCACGGCCTAACGTCAGGTCCGCCGTTACTCCACCGGTTGAACTACTGTAATCTGCGACATCATTCCCGCTACCGCCAATCAACGAATCTTCGCCAAGCCCACCGGAAATGAGATCATTACCGGCACCACCATCTAGGGTGTCCGACCCCCAGAGACCAAGAACTTTGTCTCCCGACGCATTATCCTCGCCTAAACCCGGCCAGAAATCATTGTCGTTAGAAAGTGAGATGCTGCCTTCGCTCAACTGAAAAGTTCCTCGATAGGAGCTTCAGAACATTTAGACTCTCGAGCTTTCGATCATAATGATAAAAACTTTCGCAATTCCTAAGGAGGTTTCACGCAGAAATGTCTCGGGTACTCTGCACAGCTTGAATAGGTACAGTGGCTGCCTGCCTTTGAATTGGGCAGACTTAATGATGGCGCGGCGAATGATCGCGCGGCGGCAGACAAGAAATTCGCAGTGATCCCGCCCGGCATCTGGCGCGTGGATGCTGGCGTTGTGCTGGGCAGCGGTGCGCGCGGGCTGATCATGCAGGGGGTATTCTAGTACATCGGCGCCACCAATGCGCCTGCCACGGTGCTGACGCTGGGCGACGGCGGTACCACGTGAAATGGCGAAAAGCTCTATCTCGGCTCGCAAGTCACGCGGCAGATCTGGACCTGTCGCGTATTGATGCCGCTCCGCTTACTCATTGAGGCTGCCAGACGTTCAAAGGCTAGGGGGCTTTTGCCCCCCAGTGCTGAATGCCTTCGGCGCGGGTTATAGAAACCGTTGATGTATTGAAAGATGGTGGTTTCGGCTTGGCGGCAGGCTTCCCATGTCCCGTGAACCGCCCCGGTCTTGCCGGAGGTTATTTTGTTTAAGTTATGCTGCCATGGCTGGTTGATCCAGTGAGGCATAGTAGCGTTCTTCGGCTCAAGCGGACGGGCTATAGCCGATTGGCGCCAGCAAGCGCCTGTTATTGAACCAATCTACCCATTCCAGCGTGGCGAACTCCACGGCCTCGAAGCTGCGCCACGGCCCGGGGCAGTGAATGACCTCGGTCTTGTAAAATCCATTGATGGTCTCGGCGAGCGCATTTTCGCCGCCCGCGCCGATACTACCGACCGAGGGCTCAATCCCGGCCTCAAGCAGCCTTTCCGTATATTTTATCGAGACATATTGCCTGCCCCTGCCGCTGTGATGGACCAGGCCGCCGCGATGCAGGGGCCGCCTGTCATGCTAGGCCTGCTCCAGCGCATCAAGCACGAACCCCGTATGCGCGGTGCGGCTGACGCGTCAGCCGGCGATCCGGCGCGAAGCCGCGTCAATGATGAAGGCGACATACACAAAGCCGGTCCAGGTCGAGACACGGGGCATTTTCAAGCCAAGCGGAACGCTTGGCGGTTCGGGAAATGCGACCAGATATATTGTCAGTAAAGTCAGAGACTCAAAGCCGGTTCGGCGCCACCTTACAGGAAAAGGTCGTGCGCAGAGGTTTTCCGCGAACCGCCGCTGCAATCCCATTCACGCGCATCGGGCGCGCAACGTTACAACGCGCGACACTGAAACCTTCTCGACCTAATTGGCGCCAGAGCTTCTGCACTCCATAGACGCTGAAATACGCCTTATGGACACGCTGGATTTCCGGCAGCAGGAAAGCATCCCGCTTGGCCTGATCAGACAGAAGATCAGGATTGGTGCGCTTGGCTTGGTGATCGACATAGGTTGACGGTGCAATCGGCAAGACTTTGCAGATCGGCCTTGATCCGCTTTGCGGCTCAAGCCATGAACACCGCGAGTTTCATCAATAAACGCGATCATGGCTTGAACCGGCGGTCGATCTCCGTGTGGGTGAAACGCGCTGCGCGCAAGCAAAATAATCCAACACCTTGCGAAGGATCTCATTGGCCTGGCGCAGCTCGCGGTTTTCACGTTCCAGCACTTTCAGCTTTTCAGCCATATCGCTCGGCACACCAGCCCGCTTGCCGCTGTCCACCTCAGCCCGTTTGACCCAGCCCAGCAGCATATGCGCCGCACAGCCAATCTTGGCCGAAATCGATAACGCAGTATCCCAGCAAGAGGGGTGCTCCCCCTCGTGATCCAGCACCATCCGCACCGCTCCGGCTCGGATTTCGGGGGAGAATTTGTTCTTCGTCTTGCTCATAAGGGTTCCATACTATTTGGAAGTTGGAACCTCCGACAAAACCGGGGCGGTTCAGCGTCATTTGATCGATTGCTGCTTCAGCAGCCTAAAGCAATTCCGGCGCGTCGCAACGCATTAAAAAAAACAGCATGAAACTACCTCGCCGTCGTGGCACTCGCAGCCACCATACTGTCGTTAAGATAAATAAGTGTCCACACGACCTGGCGGGACACAGTCATACCCGTCACGCCGCCGCAAGAAGCCTATCCTGTCGGCACTTCATCAGCGGCTGGATCTTCGCCCCGAAGTCATCAATTCCTTTGATGAAATCGTCGAAGCAGAGCATGATGCCCTTCACGCCAGGCATGGCAGCAACCTCGTCCAACATGCGCGCGCAAGAAGCAGGGCTGCCGACAATGGTACCCATATTGAAATTGATTGGCGATGGATTGCGTCTGATCGCAGAAACCATCGAAGTGCCTTCCGTATTCACATCATGCGCGGCATGGCCCAGCAGATGTTCCAGCGCCTTGCGGTCCGCACCTTTTTCGTAGCTATCCCATTTCGCCAATGCTTCTTCATCCGTATCTGCGCAAATAACCATATAGAGCATGTAGGCACCAACATCGCGCCCCGTCTTCTTCGCGTACTCCAGGACGCGCGCCGGCACCGACGCCGCCTTGGTGGGCTCATTCACACCCTCGCCCAGGCAGAAATTATAATTGCAATACTGCGCACCAAACGCCATGCCCGTATCGGATTGCCCCGCGCTCACGATTTCGATCGGCTTTGACGGCGGGGGCGAGAGCTTGCACTTGTCCATCTGGAAGTAGTCACCCTTGAAATCACTCTCGCCTTTTTCCCAAAGCTCACGCAAGATTTGCACATATTCAGTGCTGTATTGGTAGCGCTTGCCGAAATGCTCATCACCTGGCCATAGACCCATCTGAGAATATTCAACCTTATGCCAGCCGGACACGATATTCACGCCGAAGCGCCCGCCGGAAATGCTGTCAATCGTGACCGCCATACGCGCGACGATTGCAGGCGGGATGGTGAGCACAGCGGTAGAGGCAAATAGCTTGATACGCTTTGTCACCGCTGCGAGCCCGGCCATGAGCGTGAAGCTTTCAAGTCCATGATCCCAGAATTCGGTTTTGCCACCAAACCCATGCAGCTTGATCATCGAAAGGGCAAAGTCCATGCCATAGTCTTCGGCCTTTTGGGCCACAATCTTATTCAGCTCGAAGCTTGGCATATATTGCGGCGCATTTTCCGAAATCAGCCAGCCATTATTATTGATGGGAATGAAGACGCCGATATCCATCGCGGTGATGCCCTTACCAATGGCCGGAATTTCCGGCCTTTCGAGCATTTCTGCAAAGCAATGCGCGTGCCACTATTTCAAAGATCGCAACGCGACGGCGGCATGGCTCGGCACAGTCCTTGCTCCGTGAAGATTTGAGAGGCGGTTTGGTGCGTTGAGCGTCAGCGCTGCCGCAACACCGTGCAGTCGGAGCCTTCAAATCATGCAACGTCGCGTTTTCCTTGCCACACCCGCCCTTCTTGCTTTCGGATCCAAGGCGCGCGCGCAGGCTTGGCCGAACCGCCAATCCATTCGCCTGATTGCGGGCTTTCCCGCAGGTGGTCTGGCAGATGCGATTGGCCGACTTTTCGCGGCCCCCCTTTCTGAAGCCCTTGGAACCAGTATTGTTGTTGAAAACCGTGCCGGCGCTTCGGGGACCATCGGGGCGGATGCTGTCGCTAAAGCTGCGCCGGATGGGCTGACACTCGCCATATCGCACGCCATACCATTTGGCTTCGCGCCAGGTGTCCTGCCTGCCATCTCCTATGATCCCGTGGCTGATTTCACCCATATCGCGATGCTGGCGGAAGCACCGACCGTGAGCGTTGTTCGTGCCAATTCGCCCTTTGCCACCATGCCCGCACTCATTGACGCTGCCCGGCAAAGGCCGGTGCGCTTTGGCAGCTCTGGCGTTGGCTCCGCGGAACATTTCTCGGGTGCGCTGCTGGCCCGCGCCACCGGCGCATCACAGCTTGACCATATTCCCTATCGCGGTACCGCGCCTGCCTTGCAGGATTTGCTCGCCGGACAAATTGACATGCTGAATGCGCCAATCACCACCCTGGTTGGGCAATTGCGCGATGGATCGCTTCGGCTGATTGCCACCTCTTCTGAAGCACGCATCAGTGCTTTCCCAAATGTGCCGACACTCGCTGAACTTGGCGCGCCACAGGCGACACATACGCAATGGATCGGCTTAAGCGCCCCGCGCGGCTTGCCAGCGCCTGTGGTGGTGCGTCTCTGGGAAACACTTGCGCCCATTCAACAATCTGCGGCAGTGCAGGCAAGGCTTGCAGAATTCGCTTCAATGCCGCGTAGCCCGGTGCCGTCTGGCGTGGATTTTGCGCGGTTTGTCGCGGCCTTCCGCGATCATTGGGTCGCCATGGCGAAGGCTGAGGGCATTGTCGCAAGCTGATGCGCATGGCGCCATAGGGTATAATCTTGACGTCATTGTTTTTTGCCGGTGCTTCATTCAACCCTCTTGTCCATCTCGCCTTCCTGTCCTAGCGTCAGCCTCAGGGAAGGCCAGTCAGCCACTCAAACGCAGGAGACCGAGGATGGTTATCAGAACCATTGCGGGGTTGTTGTTTGCGCTTTTCTGCCTTTCAACCTCCCCCGCACGCGCGCAAGACCGCGTATTGTTGTTGCTGGATTGGATCCCAACCGGTGAACATGCCGCCTATTTTTCGGGTGCCGCGCGCGGTGCCTGGCGAGAGCAAGGGATTGAGCTTTCGCTGACACGCGGCTACGGATCCGGCGATACCGTCAGCAAGGTTGCCGCAGGCGCGGCGGCTTTTGGTGTTGCAGATATCAGCGCTGTTCTCGCAGCGCGCGCTCGGCAGAACGCGCCTGTGCGCAGCATCATGCAAATCTACACCCATTCGCCGCATTCGATGTTTGTGTTGAGGTCTTCCGGCATCACCAGTTTCCAACAATTGGATGGCAAGCGGATTGCGATCACCCCTGGCAATAGCCACCGGCTTTACTTCCCCGAAGTGGCACGGCGCGTGGGCATCAATCCTGACCGGATCCAATGGGTGAATACGGATGCCTCTGCCATGGCCGCGCTGATGATCACCAAGCGCGTTGAAGCAGCACCATTTTTTGCGATTCATCACTATTACCAGAACAAGGCCGCCAGACGCGCAGGGGAAGAAATTGTCGTTCTGCCCTTTGTCGAGACAGGTTTCGCGATTTACGCGACCACACTCATGACCACGGA
>JBIIIE010000197.1:0-5774 GCA_044235135.1 Roseomonas sp.
GAGTTCGGTCGCGTTCATCCGAATTCTCCTTAGCCTGCCTGGGCCGGCTTCATTTGCGGGTGCACCACGGCCCCGCCGCGCGTCAGCGCAACACCCTTCACAATCTCATCTTCTTCCGAAAGCTTGGGCGCCTTGGCGTCCTTGTCCCAGAAGGTGGAAAGGAAGGTCAGCAGATTGCGCGCATAAAGCGCGGAAGCCGCCGCCGGAATGCGCCCGGGCCAATTGGTGAAGCCCAGGATCTTGACGCCGTTTTCGGTGACGAACAGCTCACCGGGCTTGGTCAGCGCGCAATTCCCGCCGGCATCGGATGCGATATCCACAATCACGGAACCAGGCTTCATGGCGGCAACCATTTCAGCCGTCACCAGAATGGGCGCGCGGCGGCCCTGCACCAGCGCGGTGCAGACAACCACATCCTGCTTGGCGATATGCGCTGCCACCACTTCCGCCTGCTTGGCGTAGAAGGCCGCCGAAAGCTGCTTCGCATAGCCGCCTGCGGTTTGCGCTGCCTTGCTTTCCTCATCCTCGTAACCGACGAAGCTGGCGCCGAGGGATTTGATTTCTTCCTTGGCGGCGGGGCGCACATCGGTCGCCGAAACGCGGCCACCCAGGCGCCGCGCTGTCGCAATCGCCTGCAAGCCGGCAACCCCGGCGCCCATGATGAAGGCATTGGCCGCGGGCACGGTGCCGGCGGCGGTCATCATCATGGGGAAGCCCTTGTCATAGGCGGTCGAGGCTTCAACCACAGCGCGATAGCCCGCGAGATTGGCCTGGGAGGACAGCACATCCATGGATTGCGCACGGGTGATGCGCGGCAGCAATTCCATGGCACAGGCATCAATCCCGGCGGCGGCATAGCGCGCAGCCGCATCCGCATCCGCGCCAAGGGTCGCGATCAGCAGCGCACCGCGCGGGATCAGCGCCAGCTCATCCACCGCGCCTTCTCCGGCGGCCAAAGGTGCGCGCACCTTCAGCACAATCTGCGCGCCCGCCAGCGCGGCGGCGGGATCGGCGGCGATGCTCGCCCCTGCCTCGGCATAGGCAGCATCGGTGAGGCCAGAGGCCATGCCCGCGCCCGCCTCGACGGTCAGTGCGCAGCCCATGCCAATCAGCTTCTTTACGGTCTCCGGCGTCGCGGCAACCCGCGTCTCGCCGGCCCGGCGTTCCTTCAGAACGGCCACTTTCATAAGGGATACCCCCAAAAGGACAGATTGTGCGCCGCACTACAGGCGGAGCGCCCGGGTGTCCACCCAGGCAGGCCCTTCCAGAAGGGGGCGGGGCGAGAAATTACAAGCCCCAAGGGGGTCAAAGGACGTTCTCTTAGCCCGGCGTTGCGGGCGCCGGCACACCCGCCTCTGCCAGCGCGGTCGCTTGACGTTCTGCGACCTTCGTCACATCGAAATCGGCGATCAGTTCCTGAAAAAGCTCATGCCAATTGAGCTTGGCATTGAGCCGCAGGAAGGCCGCCCCAAGCCCAATGGCGGAACGATCCATGAGCGGAAATTCGCGCGGAATACGCACGCCGCCAGTGCGCTTCAGCCCGGCATGCACTTCCTCGGCGACCTTCCTGCCATATTGCGGGTCATCGCTTTCCTGGATCAGCCGGACACGGTCCTGGGTCAGCGGCTCATACAGAAAGCGCGCCCAGATATTCAGCACTTCAACCGTTTCGCGCTTGAGATCCTTGAAGCCCCAGATGCGATAGGCTTCCGCCGCCTTATCAAGCGAATTGTCGCGCACGGCTTCATACAACATGATCACACCGCTCACGAAGCGAGGCTCGAAAACACGCACCACGCCGAAATCGAGCAGATTGATGCCAAAGCCGCCATTCTCCGGTGCATCGGTATGGACCTGATAATTGCCAAGATGCGGGTCGCCATGGATCATGGCGTAGCGGTAAAACGGCACATACCAGGCGCGGAACAGGGCGCGCGCATAGGCCGCGCGCTCTTCTTCCGGCGGGTCTTCATCAATGCGCGCCTGAATGGCGCGGCCATCCAGCCAGGACATCGTCAGCAGGCGCCTGGTGCAATAGCCTTCCACCGGCACGGGCACGCGCACACCGGGCACGCCGCGCAGCATGATGCCATAAAGCCGCTGCTGCGATGCCTCCCGCAGGTAATCCAGTTCTTCGCGCAAGCGTTCTGAAAGCTCAATATAGGCTTCCTCATTCTCCAGCGCGCTATCCATGCGCCGGTAAAGGCTCATGGCGATCTTGAGTTGCCGAAGGTCAGCCTCCACCGCGCTTGCCATATCCGGGTATTGCAGCTTGCAGGCCACGCGCTGGCCATCGGGCAGCACGGCGCGATGCACCTGACCGAGAGACGCCGCGGCGGCGGCCTCATGCTCGAAGGATTTGAATTTGCTCTCCCAGGCCGGGCCCAATTCGCTTGCCATGCGCCGGCGCACAAAGGGCCATCCCATGGGCGGCGCATTGGCCTGAAGCGTCGCCAATTCCTTGGCGATTTCGGGCGGCAGCGCATCCGGCACGGTGGAGAGGAATTGCGCGATCTTCATCATGGGCCCCTTGAGGGAGCCCAATACCGCCTTTAGATCCCCGGCATGCTTTTCCTCGGATTTCAGGCCGAAAAGCTTATGCCCGGCCACACGCGCCGCAATGCCTGTGACGGCGCCGGAAGTGCGCACCATGCGGCGCACTTCGCCAAAAACGGAGTGTCCTTCGCGATCCTCAGCCATCCGCGCGCTCGATCTCATCAATGAAGCCGGCAATCACATCAAGCCCGCGCGTCCAGAAGGCGGGGTCAGCGGCATTGAGGCCAAAGGGCGCCAGCAATTCCTTGTGCCGCAGCGTGCCGCCGGCGCGCAGCATCTCAATGTATTTCGCCTCAAAATTCGGGACACCGCCATCGCGATAGACGCCGTAAAGCGCATTCACCAGGCAATCCCCAAAGGCATAGGCATAGACATAAAAGGGCGTGTGGATGAAATGCGGGATATAGGACCAATAGACGCTGTAATCCGGCGAGAATTCAAAGGCCGGCCCCAGGCTTTCGGTCTGCACCTGCATCCAAAGCGCGCCGATCTGTTCTGATGAAAGCTCACCCTTGGCGCGTGCGTCATGCAGCAGGGTCTCAAAACGGTAGAAGGCGATCTGGCGCACCACCGTATTCAGCATATCCTCAACCTTGGCCGCGAGAAGGCCACGGCGCTTGCGCGGATCGGCTTCCGCATCCAGCACGGCGCGGAAGGTCATCATCTCACCGAAAACGGAAGCGGTTTCCGCCAGCGTCAGCGGGGTTGAGGACATCAGATAGCCCTGTTCGGCGGCCAGCACCTGATGCACGCCATGGCCCAATTCATGCGCCAACGTCATCACATCCCGCGCCTTGCCGTGGTAATTCACCAGCAGATAGGGATGCGCCGAAGGCACGGTGGGATGCGCGAAGGCGCCCGATGCCTTGCCGGGGCGGAGTGCCGCATCAATCCAGGGCTTGTCGAAGAATTGCCGGCCAATCTCGGCCAAGCGCGGGCTGAAGGCGGCATAGGAATCGAGCACTTGGGAGACAGCCTTGGGCCAGGGGATCAGGCTATCATCCTGATCCGGCAGCGGCGCGTTGCGATCCCAATGCTGCAGCTTTTCGAGGCCAAGCCATTTCGCCTTCATGGCGTAATAGCGATGCGACAGGCGGGGGAAGCTGGCGCGCACAGCGGATACCAGTGCTTCCACCACTTCATCTTCCACCATATTGGCGCGGTTGCGCGCCGAACCTGGGCGCGGGTAGCGCCGCCACTTGTCAATAATCTCCTTATCTTTCGCGAGCGTATTCGTGATCAGCGTGAACAACCGGCCCTTTTCGGCAAAAGCGGCCGAAACGCCCTTGGCGGCGGCTTCACGCACCGCGCGATCCCCATCGGAAAGCCTGTTCAGCGCATCGGACACCGTGAGGCTTTCCGCGCCTGATGGCAGCGGCACATTCACCTTCATGGTGGCGATGGTTTCGTCAAACAGCCGGTTCCAGGCGGCCCGGCCCGTCACTTCCTTCTCGTGCAGCAGCTTTTCCACCTCATCGGAAAGCTGATGCGGGCGGAAGACGCGAAGATCACGCAGCCAGGGTCGGAAACGGGCCAGAGCAGCAGAATCGGCGCATTTGCGATCCAGCACCGCATCTTCCAGCCGGTTCAATTCCAGCGTGAAAAAGATCAGATGGCTGCTGATCGTGGTCGCGCGTTCCTGCATGGTTTGATAGAAGCGCCCATTCGCCGGGTCTTCCGCATCGCCGCTGAAGACCAGCTGCGCATAGGACATCACGCGGCCAAGCACTTCCTCAATCGCTTCATATTCGGCGATCGCGGCGGCCAGGTCATTGCCTGAAATGGTGCCAAGCTTGCCGGAAAACCTGGCCGAAAAGGCCTTCGCATCGGCCTCGGCGCGGTCAAGATCACGCGCGAGCGCTGTGTCATCCGGTGCCTTGTAAAGGTCCGAAAGGTCCCAAACGGGGAGGTTGGCGGCGGCGGCACCGCCATCAAGCGGGGCGCGGAGCGGGGCGGGGATGGTGTTTCTGGTCACCCTTCTCATATAGGCTGAAGCGGCGCGCGGCCAAGCGCCAAAGCATAACCGGGGGGAAGGGAATGCCTTATACGGACCAGGGATGGCCCAATCTGCCAGCCATGATGCTGGCGCGGGCGCGGGAATGGCCAGCGAAGCCGCTGTTTCGCTTCTGGCGCGACAAGGCGTGGCAGAGCCTCACTTGGGCGGAATTCGCGGGCCAGGTCGCGGCGCTGGCGGCGTTTCTGCGCGCACAGGGCATCGCGCCGGGGGATCGGGTGCTGCTGGTCTCCGAAAACCGGCCTGAATTTCCCATCGCCGATACGGCGATCATGGCAATCGGCGCCATCACTGTGCCGACCTATGTGACCAATCTGCCGAGCGACCACGCCCATATCCTGAGCGATTCCGGCGCGCGCTTTGCCATTGTCTCGACCACGGCGCTTGCCGCCCGCGTGCTGGAAGGTGCTGCCCTGGCGCATGGCTTGGATGGCTTGCTCTGCTGCGAGACCCCGCCGGAGGCGCCGGGGCTTGCGCGCCATCTCTGGGCCGATGCGCTGGCCGCGCCGGCCAATCCCTTGGCGCTGGAAGCCGAAACCCATCACATCGCGTCTGAGGCTTTGGCCTGCCTGATCTATACCTCCGGCACGGGTGGTGCGCCCAAGGGGGTGATGCTGCCGCATCGTGCCTTGCTCGCCAATCGTCAAGGCGTATTGCCGCTGGCGGAAAAGCTGGAATTGGATGGCAGGCCGTATCTTTCCTTCCTGCCGCTGTCGCATAGCTATGAACACACGGTGGGTGGCTTCCTGCTGCCGTCTTACGGCATGGAGGTGGTCTATTCGCGCGGCGCGGATCGGCTGGTGCAGGAAATGGCGGAAATCCGCCCTGCCATCATGACCGCGGTGCCGCGCCTGTTCGAAGTGCTGCGCGCCAGGCTTTTGGGCGCGCTGGAGAAGGAAAAACCCATCAAGCGCTGGCTGTTTGATCGTGCGCTGCTGCGCGGGCAGCAGCGCATGGCGGGTGCCTCCTTGGGGCTGATCGGCGGCATCGAGGATGCGTTGCTGGAAAAACTGGTGCGCGCAAAAGTGCGGGCGCGCTTCGGTGGCGCGCTGCGTGCCTTGGTTTCCGGCGGCGCGCGGCTTGATCCTGATCTGGCGGCGTTCTTCATCGCGCTTGGGTTGCCGGTGCTGCAAGGCTATGGCCAGACCGAAGCCGGCCCGGTGGTGAGTGTGAACCTGCCCTGGGCCAATCGGCATGAGAGTGT
>JBIIIE010000198.1:0-5772 GCA_044235135.1 Roseomonas sp.
CCACATCAACGCCGGCAGCGCCAACAAGCTTGGCCAGGCGAATGCTTTGTTCCACATCCCAGCCCGCATCATCTTCGACTGAGAAGCGCATGAAAAGCGGTTTATGCGCTGGCCATACCGCACGCACCGCTTCCACCACTTCAAGCGCAAAGCGCATGCGGTTACGCTCCGAACCGCCATAATCATCATTGCGTCGATTGGCGGATGGCGAGAGAAACTGATGAATCAGATAACCATGCGCTGCGTGGATTTCGAGCACATCAAATCCCGCAGCATCAGCGCGCCGCGCAGCATCCGCCCAATGCTGCACCATTTGTGGAATTTCATCGCGCGTCAGTGCACGCGGCATGGGGTCCCCTGCATCGCCGATCTCGGCACTGGGTGCGACGAGTTCCCAAGCATCCCCATCCGTCATCGCAGCGCTTTGCACGAGTGGCGCACCACCTTCCCAGGGACGAAAACGCCGCGCCTTGCGACCGGAATGGCCGATTTGAATCGCGGGCACTGAACCATTGGCGCGAATCAAATCCGCCACACGTTTCATGCCTGGGATGAAAGCATCATCCCAAAGCCCGGTATCGCCAAGCGTGCCACAACCGCGCCGTTCTACCTTGGTGCTTTCCACCATCACCATGCCGGCACCACCCGCGGCAAAGCGGCCTGCATTCATCAAATGCCAATCAGTGATGAAGCCACGATCCGCCGCATATTGATGCATCGGCGCGACCACCACGCGATTTTTCAGCGTAATGCCACGCTTGGTCCACGGCGTGAAAAGCAGGGGCAGGGTCATGGCAGAATCACTCTCCAAAAAAAATTTCAAAGTCTCGATTCAGGCGACTGGTAGTGGTGGCATCATCACTTCGCCGGATGCACCGCCATCCAATGCCGGGCGATATCCACGCGGCGCGTGATCCAGACATCGCGCTTATCCGCCATGTAATCCAACAGTCTTTGCAGCGCGACCGCGCGCGCCGGGTGGCCAATCAGGCGCATATGCAGCCCAACCGACATCATCTTGGGTTGCCCCTTGCGGCCTTCTTCATAGAGCATGTCGAAGGCATCGCGGATATAGGAAAACCATTGATCAGACGTTCCCATCCAACCGGCATATTTGCCATCATTATTCGTGAGCGAATACGGCACCACCAGATGCGGCTTGTCATTCACGCGCGTCCAGATCGGTAATTCATCCCCGTAATAATCGCTATCGTATAGAAACCCGCCTTCTTCCACGACCAATCGGCGCGTATTCACGGAGGGTCCATAGCGGCAATACCAGCCATCTGGCCGATGCCCGACAGTCTTTTGCTGGCTTTCAATTGCTTTGCGGATGTGGTCGCGCTCTTCTTCTTCCGATAATTCAAAATGCTTCACCCAGCGCCAGCCATGGGAACAGACATCATAGCCTGCGGCCTTGATGGCGGCGGCCGCTTCGGGATTGCGTTCCAGCGCCAGCGCGCAGCCGAAAATCGTCACCGGCAGGTTGCGTTCCTGGAACAGCCGATGCAGGCGCCAGAAACCGACGCGGCTGCCATATTCAAACATGCCCTCAGCCGCCAGATCGCGGCCCGATTTCACCTGATTGAGGCCATGGGCTTCCGTCAGCCCATTTTCCGTGACGCCATCACCAAGTTCGAAAGAAGGCTCACTGCCTTCCTCATAATTGATCACGAAATTGACGGCGATTTTCGCGCCGCCTGGCCATTGCGGATCGGGCGGATTGGCGCCGTAGCCAATGAAATCCCGTGTGACTTGATAGGTCATGGCGTCGATTCCTTTCAGGTAGAGGCGGCCTTCTGCAAGGCGCGCCAAATCTTCTCAGGTGTCGCAGGCATATCGGGCGCAGGCGCGCCGCGTAGTGCAAGCGCATCGGCTATGGCGTTCATCACTGTTTGCGGCGCGGCAATCGCCCCCGCTTGGCCAGAACCTTTCACACCAAGCGGATTGACCGCTGTTGGTGTGCCTTCCAGTATCACTTCAATCGCGGGCACATCTTCAGCGCGTGGCAGCGCGTAATCCATCAAGGAACCACTCAGCAATTGGCCTGACTCACGATCATAAATGATGTCTTCCAGCATGGCTTGCCCGATGCCCTGCACCAGCCCGCCCTGCACCTGGCCTTGCGTCAGGCGTGGATTCACGAGACGCCCGTAATCATCCACCGCAACATAGCGCGTGAGGCGCGCATGGCCAGTATCGGGATCAATCTCTACCTCCGCGACCTGACAGCCATTGGGAAAGGTCACCAGGTCGGAGGTATTGTGACCAGCGGCAGCAAGCCCTGGCGTCACGCCTTCAGGAAGGTTCATGGAATCTTCAGCCGCGCGCGCGATTTCCGCCAAGGTGATGAAGCGCTTCCCATCCGGCAGGATAAAGCGCGCATCAGCGAAAGAAAGCACGGTGGGGTCGGCTTGCAGCAAATGCGCGGCAATCAGGCGCGCTTTTTCCATGAGAGCATCCAGCGCCAGTACCAGCGCACCACCACCCAAATGGAGTGAACGCGCGCCGCCATGGCCATTGCCATTGGGCAGTAGATCCGTATCGGCTTGTTGCACGTTCACTTCCGCCGGTGTCAGCCCAAGCCGGTCAGCGACGATTTGCGCATAGCTGGTTTCATGGCCTTGCCCATTATTATGCGTGCCAATCGCCGCAAGTGCCTGGCCTGACGCGTCAACCGAAACTGATGCCCATTCACCCGGTGCGCCGCGGGCAGTTTCCAGAAAACAGGCAATGCCGCGGCCAAGCAACATGCCGCGCTGCGCCGCTTCTTTTCGTCGGGCCGCAAAACCTGCCGCATCGGAAGCATTTTCCAACACAGTAAGATTGGCGGCGAAGCGCCCACCATCCACGGCCATGCCCATGGCGGTGCGATGCGGCGCATCGGGCAGCATATTCAGCGCGCGCAGCGCGGCCGGGTCGCGGCGCAGCACGCGCGCGGCTTCATCCACCAGCCTTTCGATAATGTAATTCGCCTCTGGCTTGCCGGCACCGCGATAGGCATCCACGGGCAGGCTATTGGTGAAGGCGCCGCGCACCTCCAGATGCATCGCTGGAATTGCATAAACACCGCCCATGGCGGTGGAGAAAGCATTGGTCGGACAATGAGGCCCCACCGCGGAAAGATAGGCGCCCATATCGGCGATGCTGCTGATCTCCAGACCCAAAAAACGACCATCATCTGCAACTGCCAGTCGCGCTTTTGCGCGCAAATCGCGGCCATGCACGGCGGCGGCGAATTCCTCGCTCGGTTCCGCCTGCCACGCAATGGCGCGGCCAAGTCGCCGCGCGGCCCAAAGTGCCAGCACATATTCCGCGAACAGGAAATTCTTGGCGCCAAAGCCGCCGCCTACATCAGGGCAGACAAGATGAAAGTGATCCTCTGGCAAGCGAAACACGGTCGCGAGCTGGCGGCGAATGCCATGCACACCCATGCCTGTGAAGATCAGCTCGAACTGCCCATCATCAAAACGCGCCAGCGCGGCGCGGGGTTCAATCGGCACGGCATGAACGCGATTATTGAACAGATCAAGGCTGACAACATGATCCGCCTGCGCGAAAGCTGCATCAGTGGCCGCGCGATCGCCTTTCAGAAAACGAAATGCCTCATTGCCGGGCGCTTGTGGCCAGATGTGCGGTGCTTCCGCGCCAAGCGCATACGCGCCATCAATCACGGCAGGCAAGGGATCGTAGCGGACCTCAATCGCCTCTGCTGCGTCACGCGCAGCGGTGGTGCTGGTTGCAATGACCAAGGCCACTGCCTCACCCAAATGCCGCACGCGATCCGTGGCGAGCACAAGGCGCGGCGGCACGATCACGGGCGCAACACTCGCGACCACTGCCGTGCAGGGCAAAGGCGCCAGATCATCGGGGCTGAGGTCCGCTGCGGTGAAAACATCCACCACGCCCGGCATGGCGTGCGCTGCTGCCGTATTGATCTCATGCAATACCGCATGGGCGTGGGGTGATCGCAGCACCACGGCATGCAGCGCATCAGCGGGGATGATATCCGAAACGTAACGCCCGCGCCCGGTCAGAAACCGCGCATCTTCCAGCCTGGCGATGGACTTGCCGCTGAACATCAAGCGCCTTTACTCAAGCGCTTGGCAACAAATTCAAGCCTGTCCTGGCCCCAGAAGATATCCTCACCAATCACATAAGAAGGCGCCCCGAAGACACCGCGTTCCAGCGCGGCGGCGGTATCGGCCTTGCGCTGTTCCAGCCAGCGCGGGTCTTCCGCCAGGCGCAGCAGCGCATCCGCGTCCAGGCCGCAATCGCGGATCAGCGTCGCAAGTGTCGCCTTGTCGCCCGTATCCTGTTCTTCCTGCCAAAGCGCCTTCAGGATGCGATGCGCCAGGCGAATGGCCGGCGCATGGCCTTGGGTTTCGCACAGCGCAATCACGCTTGCCGCGCCCGGCAATTCATTGGCCGGAAAATGCTTGGGATGAATATTGATCGGAATACCCAGCGCATCGCGCCAACGCTGCAATTCCTGCAGGCGATAGGCCTGGCGCTGCGGTGACCGCTTGGGTAGCGGCAAGCCGCCGGAACCGGCAAAGATGGTGCCGAAATCCACCGGCCAGATTCGGAGTTCCGCGCCATGCTGCGCCGCCAGGGCTTCAATCCGCGCCGCGCCCAAATGCGTCCAGGGCGAATTCAGCGAAACATAATAATCAATCAGCAGGGTCATGGCGTTTCCTTAAGCGATGATGGGGCAGGCGGTGGCAGCGTGCACTTCTTCTAGCGTCACACCTGGCGCAAGATCACGCAACGCGAAACCCTCACCAACTGGTGCGAAAAGCCCAAGGTCTGTTACCACCAAGGTCACAACGCCGGCGGCGGTAATCGGCAGGCTGCAACGCGGCAGCAGCCGAGAAACGCCATCACGCGTGCGATGTTCCAGCATGATGAAAACGCGCTGGGCGCAGGCGGCCAAATCCATCGCCCCACCAATGCCGCCGCCCTTCGCACCCTTCAGCTTCCAATTGGCGAAATCGCCATTGGCCGCCACTTCATAGGCACCCATCACCGTCACATCCATCCGCCCGCCGCGAATCAGCGCAAAGCTATCCGCATGATGCACAATGGAAGCGCCGGGATTGAGCATGACATTCTGCCCGCCGGCATTGACCAGATTCAAATCCTCGGTTCCCGGCGCGCAGACCGCGCCATAACCAATCACGCCATTTTCGGCATGGAAGATGATGTCACGATCAGCCATGGGCACATCGGCAATCATCGTCGGCATGCCGACACCAAGATTGACCACCCAGCCATCCTGAAATTCGCGCACCAGCCTCTCGGCCATTTGGATGCGAGTCCAACTCATCGTGCGGCCTCCCGCTTTTGGGTCCAAAGACCCATGGGGGCAGGTGGTACGCGGATCAGCCGATGCACCACAAGGCCAGGTGTATGGACATCATCCGCATCCATGGCACCGGCGGGCAGAATATCTTCCTCCACCTCCACAATTGTGGTTTTTGCAGCCATTGCCATCAGCGGATTGAAATTCCGTTGGCTGCGATGAAAGCGCAGATTGCCCACGGCATCCGCCCGCGCGGCGCGGATAAACGCGTAATCCACCGGCAGCGCATATTCCAGCAAGTAGCGCCTGCCATTGATCTCGCGCGTTTCGCGCCCTTCAGCTAGTTCGGTACCAACGGCGGTTGGCGTGTAGAAGGCGGGAATACCCGCACCTGCGGCGCGCAGCCTTTCGGCCAGCGTGCCTTGCGGGACGATTTCGCCGGCGACTTCGCCTGATTCATAGTATTT
>JBIIIE010000199.1:0-5767 GCA_044235135.1 Roseomonas sp.
TGCCAGCCTCTCGCCGGGTGATCCAGCCCCTCGCTTCGTGGCGCCCACAACAACCATCCCACGCTTCACCTTCGATACGGCGGCGGGGCGCTACCTTGTCTTGTGTTTTCTAGGCACGGTTGGCGATGATGCGGGGCAGGCCGCCCTCCGCGCCATCGCCGCGCACCGACCCATGTTCGATGATGACAAGATCAGCCTTTTCGGCGTGGTGATTGACCCCGAAGATCATGCACAAAACCGCATCCAGGATCGTATTCCAGGCATCCGGTTCTTTCTGGATCATGATCTTGCGATTTCCCGGCTTTATGGTGCGGTGCCACGAGATGCCGTTGCGGGGCAGGGCGTTGCGGTCAGGCGCTTCTGGCTGGTCCTTGATCCGGCGCTGCGAATCCTGAAACTGTTTCCCTTCTCAGCCGATGGCAATGAACATGCCGGTCTGTTCAACTATCTTTCCAGCCTGCCACCGGTGGATAGCTATCCCGGTTTCGCCGTGCAGGCGCCGGTGCTTTGCCTCCATAGCGTTTTTGAACCCGGCTTATGCCAGAAACTCATCAGCCTTTATGAAACCCATGGCGGCGGGGAATCGGGCTTCATGCGCGAAGTCAATGGCAAGACGGTGGGCATCTATGACCACAACCACAAGCGGCGCAAGGATTACACGATCACGGATGAGGAAATCATCCGCATCACCCAGGCGCGGATCAAGCGGCGGATCGTGCCGGAAATCGCCAAGGTCTATCAGTTTCACGTCTCACGCATGGAACGCTACATTGTAAGCTGTTACGCGGCAGAAGATGGTGGCCATTTCCGCGCCCATCGGGATGACACGACAAAGGGCACGGCGCATCGCCGCTTCGCGGTTTCCATCAACCTGAATGCCGAATTTGAAGGCGGCGAGATTTCCTTCCCGGAATTCGGTCCGCGCGGCTTCAAGCCGCCCCCCGGTGGCGCGGTGATATTTTCCTGTAGCCTGCTGCATCGCGTGTCCAAGGTAACCGCCGGGCAACGCTACGCCTTTCTGCCATTCCTTTATGATGAAGCCGCCGCCAAGCTGCGGGAGGAAAATCTCGGCTTTCTTGAGAGCTCCTCCTGAAATCAGCGAATGCTGTCCCAGGCATCAGGCTATGGGTTCAAGTTCGTTAGCGCTCAATCGGATAAGGCGCGCCGGCCCAGCCCCACCAAGACCGCCACCACCCCACAAAGCCCCGCCATGGCCCAAAAAATTCCCGCCCCCAAAGCGGCATAGCCAGGCCCGGACGCCAAGGTCAGCAGCGTGGTCATGGCCCCAACGGCTGCCCCGAGCAGCGTCTGCGCCGTGCCGCCAAGGCTCCCCGGCACGCGTTCCTGCAATAGCCTGATCGCCGCCAGATGCATGGCGCCGAAAGTCAGCGCATGCAGCGCCTGCGCGAAAATCAGCGGTGGAAGGCTTTCACTGACCGCCATGATCGGCCAGCGTAGCAGGCCCGCCCCCGCCGCCAGCAGAACAAGCCCGCGCACGCCAAGCCGTTCCACCAGGCCGCGCCCCCATAGGAACAGCGCTACCTCCGCCACCACACCCCAGGCCCAAAGCAGGCCAATCACCCCGGCGCTGAAGCCCAATGCCTGCCAATGGATGGACCCGAAGGCGTAATAGGCCGCGTGGCTGCCCTGCATCAGCGCCGCAATCAGCATCAGCCGCCTGAGCCAAGGCAGCGCGAGCGCGGCGCGAAAGCCGCTTGCCCCGCCGCGCCCAAAGCCCTCGGCCCGAGGCAACAAAAAGGCCGCCGCCGCGCCAAGGCCCAGCATCCCCGCAATCAGCCAGGCGGCACTACCCGCGCCCAGCACACCGACCAGCGCGCCGGCCAGCACGGCGGCCAGGATATAGCTTGCCGAACCCGCCGCGCGCGCACGGCCATAATCAAAGCCAGGCGGTTCGCGCGCCGCGCGCAAAGCCATCGCGTCAGCCAAAGCAGTGGTCGGCGCCAGCGCCGCCGCCAGCGCCAGATTCACCAAAAGCAACGCCCAAAACCCGACCGCCAGGCCAAACCCCGCCGCGCAAAGCGCCGCCGCGCCGGTGCAGCAAATCAACACCAACCGCGGATCACCAAGCCAATCCGCAACGCGCCCCAAAAGCGGCCCCGCCAGCAATTTCAGCGCACTACCCGCGGCCAAAACCGTGCCCAGATCAGCCGGCGTCAGCCCGCGTGAAAGCAATAGCGGCGGCAGGAAGGGCATCATCACGCCAAAGGCCGCGAATTGCGCGGCGAAGATCAGGGCGAAGCGGGTGGCGGGGTTCATCACAGGCACGCCACCCTGCCCTTTGCCGCCACCATGGACAAGCGAGACATCTCATGCCACGGAGCGTCGCGTTCTTCTTTCTTGGACATTGACCCCCGCATGTTCGAACCCAGGGTTCGCGCCATCCTCGGCCCGACCAATACCGGCAAGACCCACCTCGCGATTGAGCGGATGCTCGCCCATGCCTCGGGCAGTATCGGCTTTCCGCTCAGGCTGCTGGCGCGTGAAAATTATGATCGCATGGTGGCGATGAAGGGCGAACGCTACGTTGCCCTCATCACCGGCGAGGAAAAGATCGTCCCGCCCGAGGCAAAGTATTTCGCCTGCACGGTGGAAGCCATGCCTTTGGATCGCCCGGTGGAATTTCTCGCCGTGGATGAAATCCAGCTTTGCGCGGACCCGGATCGCGGGCATGTGTTCACCGATCGGCTGCTGAATGCGCGCGGCATGGTGGAAACCATGTTCCTGGGCGCGGAGATCATCGCGCCACTGCTGCGCCGCCTGATCCCACGCGCGGAAATTGAAACCCGCGCGCGGCTTTCGCAACTGACTTACGCCGGCCCTGCCAAGCTGTCGCGCCTGCCGGCGCGTTCCGCCATCGTCGCGTTCAGCGCGCAGGAAGTCTACGCCATTGCCGAAGCCGTGCGCCGCCGCCGCGGTGGCTGTGCGGTGGTGATGGGCCGGCTTTCGCCGCGCACCCGCAATGCGCAAGTCGCCCTTTATCAAAACCGGGAAGTGGATTTCCTGGTGGCGACGGATGCGATTGGCATGGGCCTCAATATGGATGTGGACCATGTGGCACTTGCCGCACTCAATAAGTTTGATGGCCATCAGCCGCGCGCCCTGACGGCGCAGGAAATTGCGCAAATCGCCGGCCGCGCCGGGCGTGGCATGCGCGATGGCACTTTCGGCACCACGGCGGATGCGCCCGTTCTGGATGATGAAATCATCACCCAAATCGAAACCCATGCCTTTGAACCGCTGAAGACCCTGGCGTGGCGCAATGCCGATCTGGATTTTTCATCGGTCGAGACATTGCTCGATACCCTTGGCGCGCCGGCGCCACAGCCGGGCCTCGCCAAGGGCCATGATGCGGTGGACCACATCACGCTTTCCATGCTGGTGCGGGAAGAAGAAATCCGTGGCCTGGCCGATACCGCATCACGCGTGCGGCTATTGTGGGAAGCCTGCCAGGTGCCGGATTTCCGCAAGCTTGCCGATGATAGCCACACGCGCCTTTGCGCGCGCATCTTCACGCATCTGGCGCGCGAAGGCCGCCTGCCGCGCGATTGGGTGGCGTCATCGCTGGCGCAGCTCGGCATGGCGGAAGGTGATCTTGATACGCTGATGGCGCGGCTTTCGGCCATTCGCGTCTGGGCCTATATCGCGGCCCGCGCCGATTGGCTGGATGATGCCGCGGGCTTGCAAGCTGAAGCGCGGCGCGTTGAAGACATGGTCTCGGACGCGTTGCATGAAAGCCTGACCGCGCGCTTTGTGGACCGCCGCGCGGCGCATCTGATTCGCGCCCTTGATGAAAGCGATGAGGAATTGCTCTCCGCCGTCACGCGCCGCGGCGAAGTGGTGGTGGAAGGCCATCCGGTCGGCCATGTGAAGGGCTTCCTGTTTGAACCCGATGCGGCGGCGGTGAAGGAAGAAGAACGCCGCGTGGTGCTGCGTGCCGCGCGCCGCGCGCTTGGCGCTGAAATCCCGCGCCGCGTTGCCATGCTGGAAACGGCAAAGGATGAGGCTTTTGCGCTGACACCGCAGCATGCCGTCACCTGGGCCTATTCCCACGCACCGAATATGCCGGCAGGGCTTGGCGATATCGCGGAAGTGGCGAAGCTGAAGCCTGGTTCCGAACCCGGCAAGCCGCTGATTGAAGTGCTGCCCTCAGAATTTCTGGATGGCGCGCAGCGTGAACGCATCCGTGCGCGGCTCGCCACCTGGATCGAGGCTTTGGTGAAGCGCGATCTGGGCGCGATTTTCACGGCTGAGGAAAAGGCGTCCGAAGACAATACGCTGCGCGGCCCGGCCTATCGGCTGCGGGAGGAATTGGGCCTGGCGATGGGGGCAACGGATGGTGAAATCCGCCCTGATCTACGCCAAAAGCTGAAGGGAATTGGCATTCGCGCCGGGCGCTACGCGCTTTACGTGCCGGAAGCCCTGAAACCGCGCGCCATGGCGCTGCGCGCGCAGCTTTGGTCGCTACTGCGCGGCATTGAAACACCGAAGCTGCCTTCGGGTGGCCTGATCGCCGTCGCACCGCCCGCCGATTGGCCGCGCGGCTTTGCCGAGACCATGGGCTGGCTGCCCGCCGGCCCCGTGCTGCTGCGCCTGGATGTGGCGGAACGTATCGCCGGCGAATTGGGCCACCTGACGCGCAAATCCCCCGCGCTTTTGCCGGGGGATCTCGCCAGCCGCTTGGGGATCAAGGGCGAGAACCTCGGCCCCGTGCTGGATGCCATGGGCTTTCGGCTGATCCCGGCGGAAACGCCTGATGAAAAGAACTTCGGCCCGCCCGCGCCCGCGCGCATCGGCCAGCAGCGCGCGCCCCGCTTTGAACCACGCCAGCATGGCCCACGCCGGGATGACCGGAGGCCCGATCGCCGAGGCCCGCGCCCGGATCAGCGCCGGCAGGAAGATAAGCCCGCCGAAGCCGCCACACCCGATCAGGCGCAGCCCGAACAACAGCGCCCGGAACGCCGGCCGGACCAGCGCCCGGATCGCCGCCCCAAGCCCGAAGGCGGCCAACAGCACCAGCAGCAACGACAGCATTATGGGCAGAAGGGCGGCGGCGGGGATCGCCCACGCGGCCCTCGCCCGCCGCGCGAAGACCGCGTCGCCCTGCCGCCGATGCCGCGCCCCGATAGTCCCTTTGCGGTGCTTGCCGCGCTGAAGCTCAAGAAGGACTGAGCTGCTTGCGGTGACGGCAGAAGCTGAAGGGCGGGATTATCAGCGGCTGGATGCCTGGCTTTGGTGCGCGCGCTTTCGCAAGACGCGGGCGGAATGCGCGCGGCAGGTGGAAAAGGGCGTGGTGCGCATCAATCGGCAGCCAACCGATAAGCCCCATGCCAAGCTTCGCCCCGGCGATGTTTTGACGCTTGCGCTAGGGCAGGGGGCTTCGGGGCAAATCATCCTCTGGCGCGTGCTGGCGCTGGCCGAAAGGCGCGGCCCGGCCAGAGAGGCACAGACCCTTTACGAGGTTCTTTCCTGAAACAACCCAGTCATGCGTCAGGCCACCTTGTCTAATTTCCTGACTGCCGCCATTTTGGGCGCGGTTTTGGATAGGCTCAGCACCAAGGAATCGCGCCAGTGACCTATGTCGTCACCGAAAACTGCATCAAGTGCAAATACATGGATTGCGTGGAGGTCTGTCCGGTGGACTGCTTCTATGTTGGTGAAAACATGCTGGTGATCCACCCGGATGAATGCATTGATTGCGGCGTCTGCGAACCGGAATGCCCCGCCGAGGCCATCCTGCCCGATAGCG
>JBIIIE010000010.1:0-19349 GCA_044235135.1 Roseomonas sp.
GGGAAGTCACCATCAAGGGCAAGGCCGCCCATGCCGGTGTGGCGCCGGAACGCGGCATATCCTCAACGCTAGTCGCTTCCATTGGGCTGACCGAGGCGCGGCGCGCCGGCTGGTTCGGCAAGGTAGGGCAGCCGGAAGGCAAGGGGTCGTCCAATGTCGGCATTTTTGGCGGCAAGGATGCCAAGCCCGCCGGCGATGCCACCAATGTTGTCACGGACTTCGTGCATCTGGTGGGCGAAGCGCGCAGCACCGACGCTGCCTTCGCCGTCAAGATCACGGAAGCCTTCGAAGCCGCCTTCAACAAGGCAAAGGCCGAGGTGAAGGATGCCGATGGCAATATGGCCGAGGTCAGTTTCCAAACCCGCACCGCCTATCCGCCCTTCCTGATGTCAGAAGATGATCCCGCCGTGCAGCGCGCGAAAAAAGCCGCGCAATCCATGGGGCTGGAACCCGTGACCATGGTCTCCGCCGGCGGGCTGGATGCGAATTGGCTGGTGAAGCATGGCGTGCCCACCGTGACCTTCGGCGCCGGCCAGGCGGAAATCCACACGGTCAATGAATATGTCGTCATTCCGGAATTCGCCCAAGGCTGCCGCCTGGCGGTTGCCATCGCGACAATGGAGTAATATCCGCGCCCCATGCGCATCCTGCTGATCGAAGACGACAAGGCCACCGCCGACTACATCGCCAAGGGTCTGCAGGAATTTGGCCATGTCGTGCAGGTGGCGCGCACGGGGCGTGATGGCATGCTGCTCGCCGCCGGTGAGGCCTGGGATGTGATCGTGACGGATCGCATGCTGCCGGGCCCCGATGGCCTCACCATTCTGCGTGCGCTGAGGGCTTCCGGCATCACCACCCCCGTGCTGGTGCTGACCGCGCTGGGGGAGGTGGAACGGCGTGTCGAGGGTCTTGATGCGGGGGCGGATGACTACCTGGCCAAGCCTTTCGCCTTCAGCGAATTGCGGGCGCGCATCGCGGCCCTGGCGCGCCGCCCGGCGCCCGCGACTGATCCGGTGCTGCTGCAAGTCGGCGATATTGAACTGGATTTGCTGAAACGCGTGGTGCGGCGCAATGGCCAACCAGTCGAATTGCTGCCCACCGAAATGCGCCTGCTGGAATTCATGCTGCGCCGTCCGGGCCAGGTGCTGACCAAGACCATGCTGCTGGAAGGCGTGTGGGATTTGAATTTCGATCCTTCGACCAATCTGGTTGAAGTGCATGTCAGCCGCTTGCGTCGTAAATTGACGCAGGAAGGCGCACCGGCACCGATTCAAACCATGCGCGGCGTCGGCTATATGCTCGGGCCGCCAAAATGAAAGCGCTGGGCCGGCTTTTACGCAGCTTCGCGCTCCGCACCGCGCTGCTGACTGCTTTTGGCGTTTTGGGCATTTCCGCAATCGGCCTTGGGCTTGGCTGGCTGCGCAGTTCCTCGGCCTTGGAAGAAGCCTTGGACAGCACCATCCGCGCGGAAGCCGAGTTATTGCTTGGGGAATTCCAGCGCTTTGGCGTGATTGGCCTGACCCGCGCGGTGGAAGCCCGCACGCGGGACCGCACGCCAAGCGCCATTCTGGTACAACTCCGTCTGCCTGATGGGCGCCCCCTCGCTGGGTCTGCACGACTTTCCGGCGCGCCGACTGGCTTGCGTGGTTTTGTCACCCTGAAGGCACCGGAAGGGCCAGTGCGGACGCTTGGCATTGGCGTTTCCAACGGCTTCACCTTGCTGGTCGCAGCGGAATTCGGCGCGGTTCTGGATACGGCTTCAACCCTCGCCAGAACCTTGCTCGCCGCCGGTGCGGTGGCGGTGGTGATTGCGCTTGGCTTTGGCCTGTTCATGGCGCGCGGGTTGCAGTCCAGGCTCCGCCGGGTCTCCGAAGCCGCTGAACAGGTGATGCGCGGGGACCTCGCGCGGCGGCTGCCCTTGGCCGGCAGCGCCGATGAATTTGATCGGCTGGCGGCCACGGTGAACACGCTGCTTGATCGCCAGGAAGCGCTGATTGAAGGCATGCGGCAGGTCACCGTGGATGTCGCGCATGATTTGCGCGGCCCGCTCTCACGTTTGCGCCAGAGGCTGGAAGCGGCGCTGGCGCGCGCGCGTGATCCCAATGCCGATGGCGCGGCCTTTGAAGCCGCTTTGGCTGAATTGGATACGGTGCTTGCCACCTTCACCGCGCTGCTCCGCATCGCTCAGCTTGAAGCCGGCCCGCCCTTGCCGCCGCAGGAAGCGCCGGTAGTGGAGCTTTCTGCGCTGGTGACAACACTCGCCGAGGCTTATGCGGTGGTGGCGGAAGACGCCGGAAAAAGGCTTGAAGTGCAGGTGGCACCCGATCAGCGCCTGCATGGCGATGCCGCGCTGCTGCGGCAAATGCTGAGTAACCTTATGGATAACGCGCTGACCCATGGCGGGCAGTTTTTGCGCGTGACGCTGCACCCAGGCCCGGTGCTGGAAGTGGCCGATGATGGGCCGGGCATTCCAGCGGAAGAATATGCGCGCGTGCTGCGCCGCTTCTATCGGCTGGACCGCAGCCGCAGCACGCCGGGCAGCGGGCTTGGCTTGGCTTTGGTGGCGGCGGTGGCAAAACTGCATGGCACGGCGCCGGTGCTTTCAGATGCCGCGCCGGGGCTTCGCGTGACGGTGGATCTCTCACGGGCAAGGGTAGAAAGCTGAAAATCATTTCAGCTTCGCGTTCGGGACTTTACAGCAGGTTTTCTCCATTTTCGTGGCCAAGGCGAAAGCGAATCAGCGCCCTGCCCTTTAGATGGAGAGAAAAACACATGGCTAAATCCAGCCCCGCCCGCCGCACTGCGCGCTATGCGCTGCTCGGCCTGCTGCTTGGCTCAACCGCGCTCACCGGCCTTGCCGTTCATGCGCAGAATGTTCCTGCCCCGGCCGCCCCGGCCATCACGCTTGACCGTGCCGCCCCCGCCGCCGGCTTTGCCGAGTTGGTGAAGGCCGTGCGCCCCGCCGTTGTCACCATCAATGTTGCCGGCAAGGCGCCGCGCGCTGAGATGGGTATGCCCAACCCCGGCCAGGGCCGCGTGCAGGGCACGGGTTCGGGCTTCATCATTGATGCCGCCGGTTTCATCGTGACGAACAACCATGTGGTGGATGGCGCCAACCGCATCACCGTGAAGCTGGAAGATGGCCGCGAATTCCAGGCCCGCCTGGTGGGCCGCGATGCGCGGACCGATGTCGCGCTGCTGAAGATTGAAGCCGGCGCGCCGCTGCCCTTCGTGGCTTTGGGCGATTCTGATCGCGCGCAGCCTGGCGATTGGGTGGTGGCCATGGGCAATCCCTATGGCCTGTCCGGCACTGTGACCACGGGCGTGGTCTCGGCCACTGGCCGCGATATTGGCGCTGGTCCCTATGATGATTTCATCCAGGTGGATGCGCCGATCAATCAGGGCAATTCCGGCGGGCCGCTTTTCGCCCGCGATGGCGGCGTGATTGGCGTGAATACGGCGATCTTCAGCCCGACCGGCGGTTCGGTTGGCATCGGCTTTGCCGTGCCATCCAATATGGTGAAGCGCGTGGTCGCCGAATTGCGTGAGAAAGGCCATGTGGAGCGCGGCTTCATTGGTGTTTCCACCCAGCCGGTGAACACCGCCATGGCAGCAGCGCTGAAGCTGCCGGCCAAGGGCGCAGAAGCACCTCAAGGCGCGCTTGTGGCGGGAGTGGAGAATGACAGCCCCGCCGCCAAGGCCGGCCTCAAGCCCGGTGATGTGGTGACGGCTTTGGATGGCAAACCCGTGCGCAATCCGCGAGACCTGGCGCGCAGCGTGGCCGATCTTCGCCCCGGTGCGAAGGCTGATCTGAAGCTCTGGCGCGATGGTGCGGAAGCCAGCCTGCGGGTGGATATCGCCGCTCAGCCAGGTGCGGAACGTGTCCGCGCGGGTGCGGAACAATCCAATGCGCCGCGCATTGGTGTTTCGCTGCTGCCCATCACGCCGGAAGCGCGTGCGTCACTCCGCCTGCCCAATGATGCCAAGGGCGCGCTGGTGCAGGCGGTGGAGCCGAATTCACGCGCCCAGGAAGCTGGCTTGCGCCGGGGCGATGTGATCATGGGCGTTGGCACTGCCACAACCGATGATCCGGAAGCCGCCGTGCGCGCGCTGCGTGAGGCGAATGCCGCGGGTGGTGCGGTTGCGGTGCGCATCCTGCGCGATGGCAAGCCGGCCTTCATCGCCGTGCCTGCCGCGCAGGGTTGAAAATCTGGCGGCGCGCCTGATCCGGCGCGCCGCCGAATGATAAGGCTGGAGAAAGAATAATGCGCGCCGCAATGGGCGCAGCCTCCGGCCCCGCCGGCCATGGTGGCAGAACTGACCCCTTAAGCCATCATGGCCGGTTTTTTGGCGCTGCGCCGCGCGTTCAGAACCGCACAATCCCAACCGCGAGCAGCCGATTGGCGATGCCGTGGCCAACTCCATTGGCACCCACCGCCCCTGCCCCATCTTCAAGATCACGCCGGCTGAAGACATATTCCAGACCAAGATCGAGCCAGCCAAAAGGCATGCGGCTGGTTGGGCGATCGGCAAAGGGGCTCCAGATCAAGTTCGCGATCACCTGCTGCATTTCGCGGTTGCGCGCCAATGCACCAGGTGTGCCGGAGGCGAAACGGATCGAGGAAGGGAAATCCTGCCGCGCATAGGCGTAGGAGACCGTGCTCCGCACAAAATCACTCCAGAAGCGGCGATAGCCGATGGTGGCACCGTAGCTGGGCACGGAATCCAGGCTGTAATCCATGCCGGTCGCTGTGATGATGTCGGAAATGCCGCCCTGGCCGAAGGTATTGCCGGCGAAATAGCGGCCAATGCCCTCACCATAATAGCCCATCAGCATCAGCTCATCCCGGCCAAGGGCGGAAATCCATTTGCCCAGCGGCAGGCGTGTATGCGCGGCAAGGCCCCAGCCGAAGGTGCTCTCACTTGGTCTTGGGCCAAGCGTGGTGCCATCCGGTTCAAGCGCAAGCTGGCGGACCAAGCCGCGCAGAACGTATTCCTCCGCGCCATCGCGCCAGGTCAGCCGCGCCAGAAAATCGGGCAATTGATCAAAGGCAGGGCTGGCACCGCCATCAAAGCGAATGGGCGAAAAGGCCGGGCCGCTTTGCGTCAGAATATCGCCATAGGGTGCTTCGATGGAGCCTTGCAGCATCAGATTGCTATCGAAACGATGCGTCACACGAAGCTGCGCCTGACGGATGAAGGATTGATTGAGGTTGGTCGCGTCATGCAGCGCCTCGGTGATGCCCTCATTCCAGAGGCTATTGGTGTGTCCGATCAGGTAGCTCCAATCATCGCGGGTCAACTCGGCAAAGGCTTGCCGCAGACGAAAGGAGAGATCGCCCCCGGCTGAAATCTCGCCACGAAAATCACCTTCGATGGTGGTATCAAGCCGCCCCCAGGCAGTATCGCTGCGCGTGTCAAAACCAAAGCGCGAACTGCGCGCCGTGACATCAAAGCCGCCGGGCTGCGTGTTTTGGGCCGTCAGCGGAATACCCTGTACGGAAGCCGCATCGGTCGGGTTGCGCGCATTCAAATCCTGATAGGCAGTCAGGCGCAGAAACCCGTAAAGCCGCACGGTCGTATCCGTATTCGGGATACGCATGGCAAGCCCATCCAGGCTGCCGCGCAGCGCCTCATCCACCTCAGCGCGCACTGTCTCGGGCGAGCGTGATGCAGGTGCAGCGGCGGGGGCGGCGGCGGTGGCCACTGGCGCCGTGCGAGGTGCTGCGGCGCGTGCCGGCGCCGTTGGTGCCGGTGCGGGCACGGGTGCGGCGACAGGGGCCGGGCGCTGCGGGCGGCGTTCGCGTTCAAGTTCATTCACGCGTTGTTGCAGCGCATCTATGCGCCGCATCAGCTCTTCCATGGTTGGCTGCTGTGCGAAGGCTGGCGCAGCCCCCACCATCAAACCCAGCATGGCCGCACCGGCCCATTTTGATTTCATTTGCACGCCCCCTGTGTCTTTTGGCGCTACCGCCAAGAGTTTCTAACAGTGAGTTGAAAGCAAGGGGCAGCGCCGCGCTTTGGCGGAGTGTCGCGCGACTGTGCGGGGTATCTCTAACGCGTGTGCTGCCAATCAACCGCTAAAATCGGAACGCAATGCTGATTGACCCAAACTGAGAAGCCTCACGCTGGGTTTCGAATTCCTTGCTGCGGATCGTATAGGTCGCGGTCAAGCGTGCGCCTTCGAAAATCAGCGCCAAGCCCGCGCTGGCATCGCCCACCAGCACTTCCCGATCCACGCTGCGGCTATCGCGCCAGGTATTGCCATCCAGCGAAATATCGCGTGCCACGGCACGGCCTTCAACACCGCCAAAGACATACCAGCCAAAGCGCCCGGTTGGTTGGAAGAAGATCGAACCGGCAGATATCGGGCGCACGCGCGGCGGGCCGAAATCCGCCTCCAATTCTGTCCCGTAGCGCAGCATCATGCCGCCGGCGGCATAGGTATGAACATTGCCAAGACTGGCCGCGAGGCTCGGCACCCAGCCGAAGCGTCGGCCTGCGGAATCGGGTTCACCATTGATCCGCCATTGCCGGTTCGCGACCAGATTGACGCCGGGTTCATCGCGAATCTGGTAATCCCAGCCATAGGCGCGATCAATCCGCATCATGTCATGCGTTGTGTTCTGCACCCATTCGCCAAGCGCGGATGGCCCAACAACACCAAGCTGCAATTCCAGCGTGCCCAATTCCCGCGCCGTATAGGAATGCAGCGTCACCGCACCATAAAGCCAGGCGGCATAGGGCCGGTCCTTCGGGTCCGGATTGGTCGCCAGCGTATCTTCCGGCGTGAATTTCTTCTGCCCAAAACTGAGGCCCCAGCGCGTGACACCCCCGCCGGGAAAGAACAGGTTTGGCCCTTCGGTCAGCCCTGCAAGCCAGGCCGGCGGATCATAGGAAGGGGCGCGCCAGGCAAATAGAAATCCATTGGTGTAATAGCGATCATTGCCGGAGAAGGTATCGTTTTCCAGCAGGAAGGCGAAGGTGCCGGCGGGATCGGCTTCCTGCTGCGATGGGGTTTGGGCCAGTGCGGGCAGGGTTGCAATCAGCGCAGCACCACCGAACAAGAAGCGCAGCAAACCGCTCATGTTTCAGAAGCGCCAGATCAGCGGCACGACAAAAACGCAGACGATGAAGAACCAGATCATCATCGGCAGGCCGAATTTCCAGTAATCGCCAAAGGCATAGCCGCCCGGGCGCATCACCATCAAATTCGTCGGTGTCGCGATTGGTGTCAGGAAGGCCGCGGCTGCGGCGATCCCGATGCTCATCAGCACCGGCGCTGGCGAAATCCCCATGGAGGTCGCCGCGGCGACACCAACCGGGATGATGATCAGTGCCGTGGCGGTATTGCTGATCAATTGGCCAAGCACAGCCGTCAGCACAAAAAGCCCTGCCAGCAGAATGGTCGGGCTGCCGCCGGCGGCCATGGCCACCAGGCCATCCGCCATCAATTGCGCCGCGCCGGTTTGCACCATGGCGGTCGAAAGCGGCATCATGGCCGCGACCAGGATCACGGTTGTCCAATCAATCGCGCGATAGCTTTGATCCACCGTCAGCACACGCGACAACACAAGGATAAAGCAGGCCGCAATGCCCACGACCGCCCCTGGCAAAAGCCCGGTCGCGAGGAAGAACACCATGCCCGCCAGCACACCAATCGTTGTCCAGGCGCCTGCACCGAGCGGAACCGCCTGACGGCGCACGGTATCGGGCGAGTTCACCACCAGCACTTGCGGATCGGCAAGCCGCGTATCCAGCGCCTTCCAGGTGCCTTGCAACAGCATGGTATCGCCAGCCTGCAATGCCACGGGCTCTGCGCCCAGATCAACGCCGCCGCGTTGAATGGCAATCACCACCAGATCGCCACTTTCGGTAATCATCCCCTGATAGGCGGTCTGGCCGATCATTTCCGACCGCGGCGGGATCATCACTTCCGCGAGACCAGAACTGCGATTGAACAGGCTGTCGCGCACATCCTCATCACTGTTTTCAAGCCGGAAGGCCAAATGCTGTTCGGTGGCAAGCTGTGCTGCATCCTCAGCCTGGCCGGAAACCAGCAGGAAATCACCCTCGGCCATGGTGGGGCGACGCAGCCTATCGCCTGTTGCGCCATCATTCACCGCAACAAGCCGCAGCCCACCCCACGTATTCTCCTGCAATGCGGAAGGGGGCTGGCCAATCAAGGGGGATGACGCGCGCAGCCGCAGCCGGAACAGCCCTTCCTTCAGCCGATATTGCTCAACCAGCGTGGTGGCGTGGCGGCTGAAATCGGCACTCATCGTCTCACCGGCGCGGTGCGGCAGCAGCTTTTGGCCGAACAGCAGCGTAATGGTGATGACACCAAGCAAAAGCGGAATGCCAATAATGGTGAATTCGAAAAAACCAATGGCGCGGTAACCCGCATCCAAGGCGGCTTCACTCACCAGCACATTCACCGGCGATCCGGTCAAGGCCAGTTTTGATCCTGCATGCGCGGCGAAAACCATCGGCATGAGCAATTGTGATGGCGGCAGCCGAAGCCTGAGCGCCAATACCACCGCCACCGGCAAAAGTGCCGCAATGGCGCCATTCAGGCTGATCAGCGCGGTCAACATCGCCGCCAGCAGGGAAATCAACACCAGAAGCCGCGTGCGGCTATTCTCACCGGCGCCCTTGATCAGCATTTGCCCGGCCCAGGCGGTGACACCGGTACGGTCCAGCGCGGCACTCACGACAAACAGCGTTGCAATGAACATCACCGCCGGATCACCAAAGCCCGATAGTGCCTGGTTCAGCGTGACAAGGCCGGTGGCGTAAAGCGCCATGCCGACACCCATGGCCACCAAAATGACCGGGATGCGGTTCCAGATGAAAAGCACAATGGCCGCGAGGATGATCGCGGCCATGATGGTGATGTCATGCATGTGCTAGAGACCCCATGGCAGGCCAAGCATATACCAGGCCGCCAGAAGCGCGGTCCAGACCACAGAAATCGCGATGACATAAGGCAGCATCAGCGCAATCACCGTGCCGACGCCGGCATCCTTCTGATATTTGATCGCGAAGGTCACGATCATGGCGAAATAGGCATTGAGCGGCGTGATGGAATTCATCGGGCTATCGCCAACGCGATAAGCCGCCAGCACCACTTCCGGGTCTACACCAAGCTGCATCAGCAGCGGTACGAAAACCGGCGCGAAGATCGCCCATTTCGCCACCGCCGCCGTGATGATCAGGTCAATGCCAAACACCGCAATCACAAAGCCGATCAGCAGGGCAACCGTGGGCAGGTTCAGCTTTTCGAGGAAATCCGCCATGGAAACCGCAGCAAGTGTCGCCATGTTGGAATAATTGAAAATGGCGATGAATTGGCTGATCACCAGCAACAGCAGGATCAGCCCCGCCAGCGCGCCGATGGATTTCTGGATGGCGGCAATCGCCTCACCCGCTGTGCGCATGGTGCCGGCTGCGCGGCCATAAGCAATACCGCAGACCAGGAAGATCAGCGCGATAGAAACAATCAGGCTGCCCATGAAGGGCGAGCTGCCGATAATGGCGCCGGTTTCCGGGTTGCGCAGCGGCGCGCCCGGCGGCAGCGTCAGAAGGCCAATGAAGGCCAGCACGGCGAACAGC
This sequence comes from Roseomonas sp., assembly GCA_044235135.1. GTDB lineage: Bacteria > Pseudomonadota > Alphaproteobacteria > Acetobacterales > Acetobacteraceae > Neoroseomonas. Next base: position 9,616 of record JBIIIE010000010.1, read on the forward strand.
GCATTCCGCGCGGCACGCAAGCCCTTATATTCCTCATCGGAGAGCACATTCTCACCAGGCACCTGATAATCGCCGGTATAGGCGCCAAGGCGGGGTTCAATCACACGTTCCGTAATCACGCCAATCAGCACCGTCAGCACCGCGACAGACGCGATGGAAAACCAGACATTTGCTGCCAGATCAATGGATGCATTCGGATTGACCAGCCGCGCCGCGTCATTGGTGATTTCCGTTAGAATGCCATCCACCGGCACGATCATGACATTGACCATGAAGGCGGAAGCGACTGCCGCAAACGCCATGGCAAGACCGGCCAAGGGATGCCGCCCAACCGACATGAAAGCCGCTGCAGCAAGTGGGATCAGCACCAGATAGCCCGCATCTGCCGCGATGGATGAAACAATGCCGACAAAAACCAGGATATAGGTCAGCAGCTTCGGCGGCGCCACAATCACCAGCTTACGGATCAGCGCCTTCACCAGCCCCGCTTCTTCCGCCACACCAACGCCAACCATGGCGACAATGATTACGCCAACTGCATTGAAGCCCATGAAGTTGGGCACCACGCCGGTGAACATGAAGCGAATGCCATCAATGGTCAGCAGACTGCGCGCCGCTGTCGTCGCCTCCTCAATATCGCCCGAGGCGGGGTTATAGGCCTGATAGGTCACACTGGCACCCAGCAGCCCCAGCAAAGCAGACAATAGCACCACAAAGACGATCAGATAGACAAAGATCATCACCGGATGCGGCACACGATTGCCGACGCGTTCCACCGTATCCAGAATGCGCTGCATGGCGGTTTTCGGCGCGTCTGGCGCCCCTTGATTTTGCGTCGCGCTCATTTGGACAAAGCCTCCAGAATACGTGCCCAGGATCGGATACCCTTCTGGAAGCTTTCCAGATTGTATTTCTCATTCGGGCTATGAATGCGGTCATCTTCCAGCCCGAAGCCGGCCAGCACCACATCCATGCCAAGCGAGGTTTTCAGCATATGCGTGACCGGGATTGACCCGCCCGAGCCGATAAACACCGCCGGCTTGCCCCATTCATCAGACAAAGCCGCGCGCGCCTTGGCGAAGGCGGGATCGGTATCGGGGAAGCGAATGGCGCGGCCCGAGCCATGTTCGATGAATTCCGCGCGGCAATCGGATGGCAGGCGCGCCAGCACATGCGCGCGGAAGGCCTTGCGGATCGCATGCGGGTCCTGGTCAAATACCAGGCGGAAGGATACCTTGGCGGATGCTTGCGCGGGGATCACGGTCTTGAAACCATCACCCTGATAGCCGCCGCCCATGCCGTTGATTTCGCAAGTCGGGCGCGACCAGACCATTTCCAGCGCATCGCGCCCTTTCTCACCGGCGGGCTCAGAAAGCCCAATCACGCCCAGGAATTTCTCGGCGGTAAAGCCAAGCGTGCCCCATTGCTGTTTCAGGCTTTCGGGCAATTCCGGCACGCCATCATAAAAACCGGGCAACGTCACGCGGCCCTGATCATCGTAAAGATCAGCCAAGATCTTCGCAAGGATACGGTTCGGATTGGCCGCCGCCATGCCGTAAAAACCGGAATGCAAGTCACGATCCGCGGCGTGGATGATCACTTCTTCCCCGCAGAGCCCGCGCAGCATGGTGACAATGGCCGGGGTTTGCGCGTCCCACATATTGGTATCGCAGATCAGGCCGATATCGGCCTTTAATTCTTGCCTGTTGGCCTCAAGAAAGCCCGGCAGATTGACGCCGCCTGATTCTTCCTCACCTTCCAACAGGATGGAAACCGGGATGGGCAGCTTGCCCGTCACCGCCTTCCAGGCGCGGCAGGCTTCCACAAAGGCCATCAACTGGCCCTTGTCATCCGCGCTGCCACGGCCACGAATCACCTTGGTGCCATCGGGCAGAGCGTCGATCACCGGGTCAAACGGGTCACGGTCCCATAATTCCAGCGGGTCCACCGGCTGCACATCGTAATGGCCATAAAACAGCGCCGATGTGCCTTGGGCCGCGCGGTCATGCGCGACGACGATCGGATGGCCAGGCGTTGGCCGCGCGCTCGCTTCAAAGCCAATGCTGCGCAACTCCGCCGCATGCCATTCGGCATTGGCCGCGCAATCCTTGGCGAAGGCCGGATCGGTGGAGATGGACTTGATGCGGAGAACGGTGAAAAGCCGTTCGAGCGCGCTGTTCATGTCGGCGTCAATATGCGCCAGAACCCGTTCAAGATCGCTCATATTTTTTGCCCGCCTGCCTGAATGCCGGGCGCGCCATCGCCATGACACGCCATTTCCTGTGTAACATGTGTAGCCAGGTGTGCCAGCCTGGGGTTGCACGGCCCGTCCCCGCGCTGTGCCCCCCGTCCGGGGGGTCGCGCCGGGGGCGTGCGGTAGCGGCGCTGTTTGGGCAGGAGCATGTGGAATGATTCTGGAAACAACAACCCTTCCTGTCCATGCGCTGCTGCTTGCCGAAAGGCTGGACACACGCGCAATTGAACGGCGCGGCCCGGTGCTGCCGGGGGTACTGAGTCTTGGTGAATTGCCCGGCGGCGGGCGCGGCTTCGCCTTTCGCTGGGGCGCGGTGGTGACCATAGGCGCAAGCCTTGATCAGACGCAGGCTTTGGCCGCCGAGCTTCGCCCCCATTTGCAAGACCCCTTCGATACCCCGGTGCATGAAGCGGCTGAAATCATCATCGGCGCCGCCGAGGATGGCGCCGATGAGGCTGGGCGAATCCTCCTCCGCGATGCTTCTGTCGCGCGGCTTGCACTGGTCGCCAAGGCGCTTGCGAAAAGCGCCGTATTGACCGAGCAAGAAGCGACGCTGGCACGCACGCTGGACCAGCTTGAAGCGCCGCTGGAACGGTTGCGCCGCGGCCGGCTTGGCATGCCAACGCGCCTGATTGTGCCGCTGATAGGGGAATCCATTGCCGCACGCGCGCGTTCCGCAGCACGCGTGGACACCGCTGCCAAGCCTGATCTGCTCTGGGATCATCCGGAATTGGCGCCGCTTTACGGAACCCTTGCCGCGGAATGGGAACTTGCGGAACGCACCGAAGCGCTGGCCGGCAAGCTTGAAATGATCCGCGAGATTTCTGAAACCCTGCTTGAATTGGCCGAGACACGCCGGTCACGATTGCTGGAATTGGCGGTGGTGCTGCTGATCGCGACCGAAGTTGCCACCACGCTTTACGGTTTAATCGCGCCCTGAAGGGGTGTCACTGACCAGGCGGCGGTGGCGAAACAAGGCCAACAGGTGGCGGTGCCGTCATCCAGCTTGACATATCGCGGCCACGCGCTTCGCCATAGGCGAAAAGCGCGCGCATATAGGCATTATCAAAAAAGCGTGGGCGCGGCGTATCGAAATCCTGCCCAATGCTTTGCAGGCGAAAGCCGATGCGGTCGCGATAGGTGGTCAGATAAATCCGATCCAGATCATTGATGGAGGAGAAATGCAGCAGCGTCTGCGCGGACCGGCGCGCAATGCTGAAAATGCCGCCGGGCGGGTCCGTGATCGCCACATCCACACGGCCATTGCGAATGACCCAGGCCGTGGTTTCGCGTTGTGGACCAGTGCGCCCTGCCAGATTGCGCGGGCGAAACCGTGCTGGATACAGGAAAACCTGCATGGCCGCGCCGCCATCCACATGCATTTCCTGAAAGCGCTGCCCCGCCACATCAACATCAATCATCACCGGCGGAAAGGCACCGGGGATGGAGGCAGATGCCAGCAGGATTCTTCGGAAAAGCGTCAGCGCATCCGGATGGCCGCTTGCCGCAATCGCGCCAATATTCCAGACCGCCGGGCGCCCAAGATCCAGATTGACGGTGCCAATCAGCAATAACCGCCCGCGCTGATATTCCGCCGCAATTGCCTGCAACATCGCCTCATCCGCATGGCGTTCAATCAGGCGGGCGAGCGGCGTTGTATCGGCGACCGCTTCGCGGAACAGCACCGCCAGCGCAAGCTGACCGATTTGCACTACATCATTTTGTGCGATTTCGGTGAATAATGACCGCAGCTGCGGATCATAGGCCGGCCCCAGAAAGGCAAAGGGCGCAATCAGCGCGCCAGCAGAGATGCCCGTGACCAGATCGAATTCCGGTCTCTGGCCGGTTTCAGTCCAGCCCACCAGCACGCCAGCGCCAAAGGCGCCATCATCAGCACCGCCCGAAAGCGCCAGAAAATGCCCGGGCGCCGGGCGCGCATTGCGCCCAGACGGCAGGGCAGAAAGCCGACGACGCAAAACACGTTCGTAGTAAGCAACAATCGGCGCGGGATCGCCATCCGCCCAGAAACGCGAATCAGGCACGCCCAGCACATCAATGCTCGTCACCTGTTCTGATGGCGGTGCCGGCAGGCGCGCAATACTGGCGCAGCCTGCCGAAAGCATCAGCAGCAGGCAGGCCGCAGCGGCACGAAGGGCGAAGCCGGCCCTCATGCGCGCCACCACGATCTGCCTATGCGCCTCATCCGCCGGAGGCGCCGGCCAGGGCTTCGCGCAGCAAGGCTTCCTTGGTTTCATCGAAGGAGGTCCGCATGATCTTGCCACCCATGCCTTGCAGCCCTTCCATCACCCGCTCGGCCGTCATTTTCCTGACCAGAAGAAACAACGCAGCTTCTCCGCCTTCAAGGCTTTGCGCCACTTCTTTCATGAAATTGTCATTGATGCCGACATCGGTCAAACGCCCTGAAACCGCGCCCGCCGCCGCCCCCACCGCCGCGCCAGCGAGCGGATTGAGGAAAAGCAGGCCGATCAAGGAACCCCACAGCGCCCCGCCTGCCGCACCGGCGGCGGTTGGGTGAAAGGTTTGGTTCAGCTTAATGCTGCCATCGGGCTTGCGCATCGCAACCACCGCATCGCCAAGTTCAATCAGGTATTCACGCTGCATGGAGGCAACGCGCGTGCGGGCTTCTTCAGCCTGGGCTTCAGTCGGGAAGGAAATCACAAGAAGATCAGCCATTACTTTGTTCCTAGCATCTGGCCTGGGCGACATCCGATATGCTGCGGGCCAGTGCGCGCATGCCGGGATTGAGCAAGGGCATCTCGCGGTGACTAATGTCATCACTGAGCGCCCTGTTTCAATCAGATTGAAAACTGCGCCTGAAGGTAACCTATCTCATGCAGCGGCCTGCAAGAGCAAGGGCGTTCAGGGGCAGGCATCATGAAGTTTTCGCTTCACGCGGAAACCACGAATAGCGGGCGGGGGTGCCCCGCGGGATGAGCGTTGCGTCCCCATGCTGGGCGCCATATCCCCGGCCCTAGCAATGCTGCTGGCAAGCGGCGCGGCTCAGGGATAAAAAGGCGTCTAAATCAAAAGCGGAGAGAAGCGGCTTTGCCCCAGGCAGAAGCAGTTCTTGCGGGTTCTTCGGCTTCGCGCCGCAACACCAAGACCGGCCATGAAGGCCGTTTTTCGGTGGATACGCGCGACCTGCCGTCCGCGATCCGCTTTGATGTCTGGCGCGCCTTTTGGGAGCCGGTGGTGCATGTCAGCGCACCGCATGCCGACGCCAAGGGGTTTAGCGGCCAGGCTGAACTCCGCTGGCTTGGCCGCCATGTATTGCTGAGATTTCAGGCGGATGCTGCGGATTATCGTCGTGCGCGCAGTGAAGGTCTGCGCGATGGGCTCGATCATTGGCTGATCGCGCTGCGTTTGGCTGAAGCGGATGGCCAACCGGCGGAATTGCTGCTCGGCGCGCTTTCGCAAGGCTTTGGGCTGCGCAAGCTTGGCGGGCATTGGTGTGGCGTGCTGATCCAGCCCGAAAGCCTGCCGCAACTCGCCCCGGTTTTCGCGACCGCGCGCCTTGTGCCGCTCAATAGCCCGGCAGCGCGCATGCTGGGCGGTATGCTGCCGCGCATCGCCGCTTCAGCGGATGAGATCAGCGCGGAAGATGCGCCACGGCTGGAGGCGGCGCTGTCCTCCATGCTGACCGCCTGCCTGATGGGGCTGGAAACCGAGCCCGCTTCCACGCGCCAACAGCTTGAAGCCGCGCGCCGCGCACGGGTGATTCCCCTGGTGGATGCCGCGCTGGGGGAGGCCGAGCTTTCGCCCGCCATGCTGGTCCAGCGTTCGGGGATTTCGCGTTCGGAACTCTATCGTTGTTTTGCGCCAATTGGCGGCATAGCGCGGGTTATTCAACAACGCCGGCTGCGACAGGCCTATCGAGATCTGATGCGCGCCGATGGCCCCGATTCCGTCGGCCGCATTGGAGAGGCGGTTGGGTTTTACGACCCATCCAGCTTTACCCGCGCCTTCCGCCGGGAATTCGGCTGCACGCCGAGCGAAGTGCTATTGCGCCGCGAATTACAAGCAACCGAGGCCGCGCCTGGGCTGGCCGCAGCGCTGCGCGGCGGTTATTAGGCTCCCTTCGCTGCCGCGCAGTCGGCCCGCCCTTCCAGCACAATCACATAAAGCGCGGGCAGCACAATCAGCGTCAGCAAGGTTGCCACCAAAAGCCCCCCCATGATGGCGAAGGCCATCGGCCCCCAGAACACCGTGGGCGCAATCGGGATCAGCCCCAAAACAGTGGAAAGCGCGGTCAGCATCATGGGCCTGAGGCGCGATGTCGCCGAGGCCACAACCGCATCACGCAAAGCAAGACCACTCGCCCGATCTTCCTCGATCTGCACAATCAGAATCACGGCGTTCTTCGCAATCATGCCAAGCAAAGCGAGGATGCCGAGGATGGCAACAAAGCCAAGCGGCCTGCCAAACATCAGCAAGGCTGCCACCACGCCAATCAGCCCAAGCGGCAGGATCGCCACCACCAGGCCAAGCCGCGCGAAGCTTTGCAATTGGAACATCAGCACCGTCAGCATGACCACGATCATGATCGGCACGACCGCCATGACGGAAGCGCGGCTTTTCTCGCTTTCTTCCGCGATGCCGCCAACTTCGATGCTATAGCCCGCGGGCAGCTTTGCCTGCAGTTCCGCAATACGCGGCGCCAATTCAGTCACCACCGCTTCCGGCAATATGCCCGGGCGCACATCCGCCTGCACGGTCAGCGCCAGAACGCGGTCCCGCCGCCAGACCAGCGGATATTCCTGCCCATAGGAAATAGTCGCGAATTGCCCAAGTGCCACCGAACGGCCACCCGGGATCGGCACCTGCATGGTTTGCAGCGTATCGAGTGAGAGCCTTTCGCTCGCGGTCGCGCGGGCCAGCACATTCACCAGATAGATGTCATCGCGAATTTGCGTAATGACACTGCCGGTGATTACCGAATTGAGCGTCGCGGCAATCGCGGCGGATGAAAGCCCAAGCTGACGGGCCTGATCCTGGTCCACCTCAATGCGCAATTGCCGCGATGGTTCAATCCAGTCAAAGCTTGGGCTGCGCACCCCGCCGCTGGTCGCCACCACTTGCGCCAATTCCTTGGCAATGCCGCGGATGCCTTCAATCTCCGGCCCCAACACGCGGTATTGCACGGGCCAGCCCACCGGCGGGCCCAATTCCAGCGGCGCCACGCGCGATATGGCGGCAGGGAATTCTTCCGCCAGCAGCGCTTCAAGGCGCGGTTGCAGGCGCTTGCGCGCGTCCAGATCCTTCGCCACCACCACGGCCTGGGCGAAAAACGGATTGGGCAATTGCACATTGAGCGGCAGATAAAAGCGGATGGCGCCGCGCCCGACATAGCTGCTCCAATGCGCCACATCGGGGTCCTTGGCGAGGGCCGCATCCAGCCTTTCCATCGCGGTTTCGGCGGCGTGAATGGAAGCATTCTGCGGCAGGGTCAGATCCACCACCAATTCGGGCCGATCCGAAGACGGGAAGAATTGCTGCGGCACGAAGCGCAAGGCGAAAAGCGCGATGACAAAGGCGGCCACGGCGGCGGCAATCGTGACCCAACGGAAGCGGATGGCGATGCGCAAAAACCCCGCATAGCCTTGCAAAATACGCCCCGGCGCCGGCGCTTCGCCGGCATTGGCGAGCTTCGGCGCCTTCAGGATCGCCATGCCAAGCAGGGGCGCGAAGATTACCGCGACAAGCCAGGAAACCACCAACGCAATGCCCACCACCGCAAAGATGGAAAACGTATATTCGCCGGCGGAACTCGCGGCGAAGCCAATCGGCAAGAAGCCCGCAATGGTCACCAGCGTGCCGGTCAGCATGGGCGCGGCGAGGGTGCGATAGGCGAAGGTTGCCGCCTGATCCTTGCGATCCCCAACGGAAAGCCGCCGGATCATGGCGTCAATCGTCGTCATCGCATCGTCAACCAGCAAGGTCAGCGCGATAATCAGCGCGCCGAGCGAAATGCGCTGCAAATCAATCCCGGCCAGCATCATGAGCGGAAAAACAATGGCAAGCGTGAGCGGAATGGAAAGTGCGACCACCGCCCCGGCGCGCACGCCAAGCGCCACAAAGCTGACCCCCATGATGATCAGAATGGCCTGCCAAAGGCTTTCGGTGAAATCGCCAATGGCGCTATCTACGGTTTCCGCCTGATCCGCCACCAGAAAGGGTTCGATCCCGATCGGCAAATCATTCTGGATCTTGCGCATTTCGCGCCGCAGATTGTCTCCCAGCGCCAGAATATCGCCGCCATCGCGCATCGCCACCGCAAGCCCAATGGCGGGGCGCCCATTCACGCGAAACATTGGCTGCGGCGGATCGGTGAAGCCACGGCGGATTTCGGCGATATCCGTCAGCCGCACCAGCCGATCCCCGGCCAGGAAGGAAACGCCCGCCAGATCAGCTTCATTCTGAAAGGCGCCAGAGACGCGAAGCGACAATCGCTCAAGCCCCGTCTGCACCACGCCGGCGGGACGCACGGCGTTTTGCGCCTGAAGTGCGGCGATCAGCGCGGGGTAATTCAGCCCAAGCCCGGCCAATCTTTCCAGTGAGAATTCAATAAAAATCACCTCATCCTGCGCGCCCAGGATTTCGATTTTCGTGACATCGGGCACGCGCAGCAGGCGTGACCGCACCGCTTCCACCTGGTCACGCAATTCCCGATGGCCAAAGCCATCGGCGGTGAAGCCGAAGATGATGCCGAAGGTATCGCCGAAATCATCATTGAAGCCGGGGCCGATCACCCCTTGTGGCAGTGTATGGCGCATATCGCCCACGCGCTTGCGCACCTCATACCACATATCCGGCACCACGGCAGCCGGCGTGGAGCCCTTCAAATCAAGGAAAATCGTGGTCTGCCCGGCAATGGTATAGCTCCGCAGCCGGTCAAGATTGGGCGTTTCCTGAAGCGTGCGTTCCAGCCGCTCGGTCACTTGCAGTAGGGTTTCTTCTATCGTCGCGCCGGGCCAGGCGGCCTGCACCACCATGGTGCGGAAGGTGAAGGCCGGGTCTTCATTGCGGCCAAGGCGCAGAAACACCAGCGCGCCGGCAATCACCGCGACCAGCATGAAATAGACAACAAGCTGCGGCCGCTTGATGGACCATTCGGAAAGATTGGGCCCGATCACTGCGCGGCTTCCAGCAAGCGCACCTTCTGCCCGGGGCGCAGGGCCTGCACGCCTGCGGTCACCACCACATCCCCGCGCGTGAGGCCCGAACTGACAACCACCCGCGCCGGATCGTGGCGCAGCACCTCAACGGGCCTGAGGGCGACGCTGCGCGATGCCGCGTCCACAACCCAAACCGCCGGGCTGGCACCCTGGCGCGTCAGCGCACTGGCCGGGATGGAGTAGCCGCCACCGCTGGTCACCTCCATCCGCCCGGTCACGGTTGACCCGAGCCTCAACGCCGGCGGCGGATTATTCAGGCCAATGCGCACGCGAAACGTCCCGGT
>JBIIIE010000200.1:0-5732 GCA_044235135.1 Roseomonas sp.
TATCTTCGCAGCTGCACACCAGGGCGATCCGCCCCTTTTCCCCTGCCATGATGTTCTGTCCTACCCCCAGGCTGTGAAGTCTGCCGTGCTCGGCATATATGACACTCAAGTCATGCTGACGAGGGATGAGACCAGGGGTGGCCGAGGATTTACCCGCATTGCCGAGTGTTTTCACACCGATCATCGCGCTGCGAGAGGGTGGCGATGCGCTGGCCCATGCCTGCGCCATTGCCCCGGAAAAGGGTGCGGGCACGCTGGTATGGGTGCGGTCCTGGGCGCGGGCGGAAGCGGCGCTTGTGCTGGAACCGGAAGAAGCCTTGCCCGCCGCGCGCCTTGCGCTGCATGCGGCCAGTGTGGCGCTCGCGGATGCGCTCGGCGCCTATGGCCCGCCCGATATTCCGCTGGTGTTTGATTGGCCCGGCACGTTGCGCCTGAATGGCGCCGTGGTTGGGCAAACGCGGCTTGGCCTGCCTGCCAATGCCCCGCCGGATGGCCCCTTGCCCTGGCTGGTGGTCGGCATGGAAGCGCGCTTCGCCGAATATGCCGATGGCGAACCGGGCGAAACGCCGGACCGCACTTCCCTGCTTGAAGAAGGCTATGATGATTTGACCCCCGCGCTTCTGGTCGCCGCCTGGGCGCGGCATTTCATGGCAACAGTTTCTGATTGGCAGGCGCGTGGCGTGAAATCCTTGGCGGAACGCTACCTTGCGCGGCTTGACCCCAAGCTTGGCGCCGGCGCGCGGCGCGGCATTGTCCCGGCCAGTGGCGATCTGGTGCTGGAAGCTGCTTCGGGCCGCGAAACCCTTTCTCTGGCCGAGGCTTTGGCATGACCCGGCTGCCCCGCACCATCCGGCTCGATGCCTCGGATACCGTGATTTTCGACCAGGCGGCGGAAGCTGGCGAATGGGCCGTGCCCGGCGGCTTTTCCTTCTGGGATGAAGACCCCGCGCAAATGTCCGGCAAGCGCCGGCAGGCGTTTCGGGGCGGCTTCCTCGGGCTTGGTAGCTTCGGCTGGGCCACCCTGGTTGAGGTGGCGGAAGCCAGCGCGGCAGACCGCGCCGCTGCGCTCAGCGCCCTTGCCACCCATATCCGCCTGGCCCATGGCGCGCCGGATGAGGCAGCGGCCCGCGCCGCGGCTGAGGAGGAATTGGCCTTTGCCGAACAGCTTTGTGATCACCCGCCCGGGACGGTGCTCGCCTTGACGCGCAGCATTGAAGGCGGCGAACAGCGCGAACGCTTCCGCACGCTGCATCTGCGCGCCGAACAGCATCGCAGTTTTGAAAGCCTGCCGGTTTTCGCAAGTGTGGAAACTCATGGTGAGGAGGATGATGAACCTGTGCTCCGCCCCGATCTGACCAAGCTTGGCGGGCGCGGCGCATGAGTGCGGTGCTGTCGCCCGGCGATTTCTGGGTCGCCTCCGGCCATCATCTCTGTGAGGCCGCGCCGCATGGAAGGCTGCGCGCGACACCCGACCTTTGGCGTGCTTTTCTCGCAAGGCCGGAATTGGTGCCACCAGACGAAGCCTGCGCCGCTGAAGTGGCGCTGCATGAAGCACTGCTGGCAGCACCGGAACAAGCTGTGGAAGCCGCGCGCATCGCCACCCTTGCCGATGCCGATGCGCAGGAAAATTGGCGTCATTTTCTGGGATTTCGGGATCGCGTTGCCGCCGCGCCCAGCCTGGAAGAAGCCTGGCTTCAGCTTTATCGCGGCGATGTTGGCGGCATTCCGCCGATCTTTCTGCAAATGCTGACGCATCTGGTCGCACGCGCCGCGATGGAAACTGAGGGCGATCCCTATGCACTCCGCGCCGCCGAGCTTTTCTATCGCCCGCAACGCGCGGCGATCAATCAGGGCTCGCTGCTGCTGGCGGATGAGGAAGTGCTGGAAATGCGCGGGCGCGATGGCGGCTTTGGCGCGCTTGGCCAATTGCTGGTCGAAGCCGGCGCACCGCCCCGCGAGGTTGAGATTGATGTGCTGTCAGACCTCAATAGCCATTTCTATCACGGGCGGTCGGATGCGCATGATTTCGCGCTTGATATCGCCGAAGGCAGGCCGGGCCAGCAAGGGCTGGCGCGTGCGATTGCCCGCTTCATCCGGCATCTGTTCGGTGAGGAAGTGACCATCCGCGCCGTGCCCACCATCGAAGATCGCGATTGGCGCTGGCATATCGGGTTGGATACGGAAGCCACATCCATCACCAATGATCTTTGGCAGGGGAAAAAGGTGGCGCAGGCACGGCTGGCGCGCATCCTTTGGCTGGGTGTGCTGGAATTCACCAATCCCGCGCGCGTGCTGCCGCGGGTGGCGGGCAAGCCGATCTATCTGGCACTTGCCATGGATGCCGCCAATCGGCTCCGCATGAAGCCGCAAAACCTGGTGGCCGGCCTGCCGCTGCTGACCGCGGAGAAAGGTGCATGAGCCTGATCATCCCCGGCACCGTGACCATCCCGGTTGGCGTGGTGGTGGAACGCCGCCCTGGCGTCACGCCATGGGCTGACTCCGCCTGGCGCGCGGTGGAAGTGCTGGAAGACGCGCCCGCATTGCCGGCCTGGACCTTGATGCGCGAAGAAGGCGGCCGCAGCCTGTTCTTCGCCGGCAATGCCGAAGTGGCTTTGCACCCGACCGATACGGATAATTACAAGCATAATCTGGAAAGCAGCAGCCCCAGCATCTGGGTGGTGCTGCGCCCGGTGGAAACAGCCCCCGGCTTCGCCCTGCAACGCGTGACGGTGGATGCGGGCGAAGCGCATCTCTATGCCGATTCGGGCTCAGACCTGATGGAAGCCGTGCCCTTGCCCCCCGGCATCCGCGCGGCCTTGGAAGCATTCGTGGCGGAACACCACAAGGAACGCGGCTTCCATAAGCGCAAGCGCGACAAGGCTGAGCTTGAAGGCCTTGGCCGGCGTGGCCGGGTGGATAGCCCATGAGCGAAGAAGGGGAGGGCTTCCTTTCCCGCTGGTCGCGCCGCAAGCGCGCCGTTGTGGAAGGCCGCGCGCCCGAGGAACCCACACCGCCCGCCCCGCTTGAAGCGAAGCCCGAGGCGTTGCCTGCCGAGGCCGAGGATGATTTCGACCTGGCCAGCCTGCCGCCCGTGGAAAGCCTGACGATTGAGAGCGATTTCACCGCCTTTCTGCATCGCAAGGTGCCGCGGGAGCTCCGCGCCGCCGCCTTGCGCCGGGCCTGGAGCCTCGATCCCGCAATCCGGGATTTCATCGGCCCCGCCGATTACGCCTGGGATTTCAATGCGCCGGATGGCGTGCCGGGCTTCGCGCTGGAATTGGGCGGCGATGCGATGAAGCTGCTCTCCCACGCGCTTGGGCTGGATGCCCCGGTGCCAAAGCCTGACGCGCCGCCTGAGGGCGATTCGACGCCCGCGCCACCCGCCATGGCCGAGGCAGCGCCTCAGCCAGCTATGCCCGATCCCCCTGGCCTGACCATTCCAGAGGAGCCGCCCTTGCCCGAGGCCGCCCCAGAGGCTCCGCCCGCCGGCCTGCGTCGCCATGGTGGCGCTTTGCCTGCGTAACTCTTTGGAGACGCTGTTCATGACAATCTTGCAATTGCAGGCCTAATCTGAGTATAAGACTCGGAAAAGGACGGCAAGCCTAAAGTCTTGTTTTCTTAGAATAATGACGGGTTGTAACCGATTTGTCATTATGGGAAGCAGGGCTGGGGCGCGAGGCATTCTTATTTTTTAGACAGAGGAAGCAGCGGCCAGAATGCGGCCCATGACGCAAAAAGATACGGCAACAGATGCCATGGCTACCGAAAGGGCGCGACTTTTCGCGCTGCTCGGGCGCCTGCTGTTTGCCGCGCCGGATGCGCAATTGCTCGCTGCCTTGGCCAATCTTCCCGGCGATTCCTCGCCGCTTGGCAAATGCTATCGTGCGCTGGCGGAGGCCGCTGCTGCCACCGATACGCAGCGCGTTCAACGCGAATTCCACGATCTGTTCATTGGCCTTGGGCGCGGCGAATTGCTGCCCTTCGCTTCCTATTACATCACGGGCTTTTTGCATGAACGCCCGCTTGCGGATTTGCGCGGAGACCTCGCGCGGCTTGGCATTGAACGCGCCAAGGATGTCGCGGAACCGGAAGATCACATCGCATCCGAATGTGAAAGCTTCGCGGGGCTGCTTTCGGGCGTGTTTCCGGGTGGCGTCGCGGCGGCTGAGGCGTTTTTCGCCCGCCATTTGCGCCCCTGGGCGGGGCGTTTCTTCGCCGATTTGGAAGCGGCGGAAGCCGCGCGTTTTTATCGTGCCGTTGGTGCGCTTGGGCGCATGGCGGTTGAGGTTGAATTGGCGGCGCAGGAACTGCCCGTCTGATGTTTTTTGCTGGGAGGTTTGGACATGAGTGCTGATGACAAACAAGTGGCGCAACGCCGCGGCTTTCTGAAGACCCTGGGGCTTGCTGGCGGTGCCGCCGTGGCGGCGACGGCGGCAGAAGCCGCGGCACCGCTCCGTGCCGATGCGGTGCCCGCGGGCACAGCGCGCAAGGAAAACCAGGCGGATCGGCTGAAGGCGCGTTATCAGCCGAATAGCGCGCATGTGCAGGCGTTTTACCGCACCAATCGTTCCAACGATAAGTAAAAGGGAAAAATCCCATGCTGATCAAACGCACCGATGGCAAGGCCGCCAAGCAGCGCCTTGCTTCCGCCTATCAGGGGCTTTCCGCCGGCGGGCTCGACCGTCGCGCCTTTTTGCGCCAGGCCGGGCTTGGCGGGGCGGGGCTGGCCGCGCTTGGCGCCATTCCGCTTTCCACGATGCGCCCTGCCGAAGCGGGTCCGATGGATCATTCAAAGCCTGTGCAGCGTGTGAAGAATATTTGCACGCATTGTTCGGTGGGCTGCACCGTGATTGCCGAAGTGCAGAATGGCGTTTGGGTCGGCCAGGAACCGGCTTGGGAATCGCCGATCAATCGCGGCACGCATTGCGCCAAGGGCGCATCGGTGCGCGAATTGGTGCATGGTGACCGGCGCATCAAATACCCGATGAAGCTGGTGAATGGCCAATGGCAGCGCATGTCCTGGGACAATGCGATGACCGAAATCGCCGACAAGCTGATGGAAACCCGTCAGAAAAGCGGACCGGATGCCACCTTCTGGCTGGGCAGCGCCAAATTCTCCAATGAAGGCGCCTACCTCTATCGCAAATTCGCGGCCTTCTGGGGCACGAATAACGTGGACCACCAGGCGCGCATTTGCCATTCCACAACCGTTGCTGGTGTTGCCAATACCTGGGGCTACGGCGCGCAGACCAATTCCTATAACGATATCCGCAATTCCAAGACCATGATCATCATGGGCGGCAATCCGGCGGAAGCGCATCCGGTCAGCCTGCAACATGTGCTGGCGGGCAAGGAACGGAACCGCGCCAATCTGATTGTGATTGACCCGCGCTTCACCCGCACCGCCGCGCATGCCAATGAATATGTGCGTATTCGCCCGGGCACGGATATCCCCATCATCTGGGGCATGCTGCACCACATCTTCGCCAATGGCTGGGAAGACAAGGAATTCATCCGCCAGCGCGTCTATGGCATGGATGAAATCCGCGCCGAATGCGCCAAGTGGAACCCCGCCGAGGTTGAGCGTGTGACCGGCGTGCCCGGCACGCAGTTGAAGAAGGTCGCGGAAATGTTCGCGACGCAAAAGCCTGCGACGCTGATCTGGTGCATGGGCGCCACGCAGAAAACGGTCGGCACCGCCAATGTGCGCGCATTCTCCATCCTGCTTTTGG
>JBIIIE010000218.1:0-5249 GCA_044235135.1 Roseomonas sp.
CGCTGCCGGATTGGTTTTCACCAGCAGCGCAAATCAACTGCCTTCAATGCCATTGCTGATCCAGGTCTTCGTGCCATTGATGATGTAATCATCGCCATCCCGCCGCGCCACGGTGCGAATGGCCTGCAAATCCGTCCCGCAATCTGGTTCGGTCAGCGCCAGCCCGCCGCGCAATTCCCCGGTTGCGAATTGCGGCAGGAAGCGTTGGCGCTGTTCTGGCGTGCCCATCTTGTCCACGATCCGCGCCATGATCAGATGCGAATTGAGAATGCCGGACACCGACATCCATTCCTCGGAGATCAATTCAATGATGCGCGCATAGGTGGAGGGGCGCAGGCCAAGCCCGCCCAATTCCTGCGGGATGATGGCGCCGAACAGCCCCATTTCCTTCATCCGCGCCACAATCTCATGCGGATAGGCGTCTTCATGTTCCAGCTTGGACGCAACGGGCCGCACATGGCGTTCCAGAAACCGCGCGACGGAATCAAGAACCAGTTTTTCCTGTTCGTCCAAATCGCTCATTTTGTCGCCTTCACACCGGTGCCGCGCTTGGGCACCAAACTCACGCGTTCAAAGGAAAGAAAGACCGTGCCATCGGCCTTGTAGCCTTCGGTCTTGGTGGTCACGATGCCCTGATTGGGGCGGGATTTGCTGGCGCGCACATCGGTGACCGTGGTGCGCGCATAAATCGTATCGCCCGGAAATACCGGCGCGGTCAGCGCGATATCCTTCCAGCCCAGATTGGCAATGGCGTTGAAGGAAATATCGGCAACCGTCATGCCGGTCACAATCGCGAGCGTGAGGGCGGAATTGACCAATGGCTTGCCGAATTCAGACCGGGACGCGAAATCCGCATCGCAATGCATGGGATGCTGGTTCATGGTCAGCAGGCTGAATTGGATATTGTCAGCCTCTGTAATCGTGCGTCCGGGCCAATGTTCAAACACCTGGCCCGGCGCGAAATCCTCCAGAAAATTGCCGCGTTCCCGGCCCGCTACAATCGTCACGTTTTGTGTCCTCCCTCAAACAATCGGGGCTTGGCGCCCTGCACTTCAACGCGTCAGCGCCGCCATGCTCTCTCCATTGATGAGTGACATGGCAAGGTCATTCACGCGCTCAACGCGCGCAATCGATCTGACGCGCCCGATATTGTTCCGGCAAAAAGCGCATCCACCATGCTGTTTCCGCTTTGGTTGTTCCCTTATCTCCGCATGACTTGGCAGGGCTGTAAAGCTCTGGCCTTGGGGGCGTCGGGCGCTTATCCTCCGCCATCACGCGCATGATCTTGCAAGGCAAAAACAGATGAACGCACCCGGTCCCAATCGCAGTTTTCTCTTTGCCCCGGGCGATCATCCGCGCCGGGCGGAAAAGGTGCTTCAGGTGGGTGCCGATGCTGCCATTCTGGATTTGGAGGATGCGGTCGCCATCGCCGCCAAGCCGGCGGCACGCGGCGCGGTCAGGGCCGCTTTGGAAAAGCCGCGCCGATGCCGCGCCTATGTGCGCGTGAATGCCTTTGATACGCCCTACTGCTTTGGCGATCTTCATGCGGTGATTGACGCGCGGCTGGATGGCATTGTGCTGCCCAAGCTGGAAGATGCCGGGCAATTGCTCGCGGTGGATTGGATGATCGGTAATCTGGAAGCCGAACGCGGCCTGGCCGTTGGCGCCATTGACCTGATGCCGATTATCGAAACTGCGCGCGGCCTGGTGGCGCTGCGCGATCTGGCGCGCGCTGCTGCCGCGCTCCCTTCCGGGCGCGTTCGGCGCCTTGCCTTTGGCGCGGGGGATTACACCACTGATCTCGGCATGACCTGGACGCTCAGCGAAGATGAATTGGCCCCGGCGCGCAGCGAATTCGTCCTCGCCTCCCGCGCCGCAGGGCTTGAACCGCCGATTGACACGGTCTTCATCGAATTGCGCGAAACCGCAGCCTATCAGGCTTCCTGCACGCGCGGTGCGGTGCTCGGGTTTCAAGGCAGGCTCTGCATCCATCCCGATCAGATCGCGCCCGCCAATCAAGCCTATTCGCCGCCCGAGGCCGAAATCACCCGCGCCCGGCGCATCGTGGAAGCCTTCGCGGAAGCCGAGGCCGGCGGGCTTGCCTCCATCCAGGTGGATGGGCGCTTTGTGGATTACCCGATTGTGCAGAAGGCAGAACGCGTTCTGGCGATTGCGGCAAAGATCAGCGCTGCGCGCGGCAGTTGAAGGGCCAGCACTGACTGGCCTTCACGTCCCAGCGCTGCGCCTGGATCAAGCCGTGATGGTGCCGCACCCGTTCAAATCACAACAATGTGCCAAGGCCGATATCCGCCGAAAAGTTTCCCTTTTCAGACCGGTTTTGATATCAGGCGACTTCATGAAAATCCTTCTGAAGCCATGCCTTGCCGCTATTCTGGCCTTGGCGCCCGCCGGGTTTTCCCCGGCAGGGGCGGCGGAGGCCGTGTATCAGGTCACGCAAACCGGGATCCCCTTCGTGGAAATCACGGCGCAGTTTGAAAGCCGCCCGGATGGCTATTGGATGCGCTCGGTCAGCAAGGCCGTTGGGATTGGCCGGGTTTTCGCTGCACATGAAATCCGATCAGAGGTTGAAGGCGCCTGGCGCGCGGAAGGCGTGGCGCCGCAGCGCTTCCAGGCAGAGGGCAATTGGCGCGGCGATGCCAGGCGCACCGTGTTGCTCTATCGGGAGGGCATGCCCCAACCACTGGAAATGGAGCCGCCGGAGGGTGCCACGAATGAACCCGTGCCCCTGCCGGCGCGGCGCGGCGCCATTGATGGGCTTTCAGCCTTTGCGCTGATGTCGCGTACCGTGGCGCAAACCGGCCGCTGCGATCTGACAGGCCCGATTTTTGATGGCCGCCGGCGGCTCGATTGGTCATCCCGCACCATGGGCGCCGCACGCATCACCCATGCGGGGAAGGAGATCGAAGCCCTTCAATGCGGGTTGGAAAGCCGCCTGATTGCCGGGGTGCGCCATGGCGATGACCGTGCCCGCGCCACCCAGCCACGTACCGCCACGGCTTGGCTGGCCAAGGTGGATCCGCGCCTGCCGGCCATCCCGATCAGGGTGGAATTCCCGAGCACCATTTTCGGCACCATGCGCATGGAATTGCAGCGCATAAAATAAGGGTGTCAGCCCAATAGGTGCCGCAGCGCCGCGACATCCCGCGCGATTGGCGCGCTGCCCGCCATGTTTTGCGGGCCATAGCCCCAGCCGGCGAAAATCGCGCGCACGCCGGCGCCGCGCGCCGCCAACATATCATTGGCATGATCGCCAATCATCACGGCGCTCTCGGGCGCCGCACCCGCCGCGGCGAGCGTCGCGCGCAAATGCCCTGGATCGGGCTTGCGCATGGGGAAGCTATCGCCGCCACCCAGCGCGGTGAAATGGCGATCAAGCCCAAGGCCTGAGAGCAAAACCCGCGCCGCCGCTTCCGGCTTATTGGTGCAGACCGCCAGCCGCCAGCCTGCATCGCCCAAGGTGCTCAGCAATTCAGGGATGCCATCAAAGGGGCGCGTCAGCACGGCTGCATTGGCTTCGTAATCCGCCATGAAATGGTCAAAGCCGGCTTCATCCAACGCAATGCCGCGCGCGGCAAAGGCGCGTTCAAGCAATACGCGCACGCCATCGCCGATCATCCCCACCACCTCGGCCCGCGCAAAGCCGGGCAGGCGTCGGCGCGCCATCAGCCGATCAAGCGCGGCATGGATATCGGGCGCGCTATCCACCAGCGTGCCATCCAGATCAAAAACCGCGCAGCGTGTTGGGGCGTCAGGCATCGGAAGGCGGCACCCAGGGGATGCGCGCAATCTCGATCCCTTCTTCGCGCAGAGCCTCGGCCTCATCTTCGCTGGCTTCGCCGAAAATGCCGCGGGCTTCGGCTTCGCCGTGATGGATCTTGCGTGCTTCCTCGGCGAAATCGGCGCCGACATAATCGCAATTCTTTTCAATCTCGGTCCGCATATGGCGCAGCATGGCGCGGATTTCCGCCGGCATGGCAGCAAGCGCCGCGGCAGGAAGCGCAGGTGGCGCGGGCGGTGGGGCAGGGGCTTCCGCCACCGGCGCGGGCAGGGCTTCGGCCTTGGCATTGCGCGCGGGGCGGCCCTTCTTCGGAATGGCCGGCGCCATGAGGCGTTTCGCCACCTTGGTCGGGCCGCAATGCGGGCATTCGACAAGGCCGATTGCCGCCAGCTTGTCGAAAGCCGCGCTATCCTTGAACCAGCCGTCAAACTCATGCGCCTGATCGCAGCGCAATGCGAAGCGGATCATGCCCTGATCACCCTATGTTCGCCCTCAAACGTCATCGAAATGCAATTTGGCACTCCCGGGCGCTGAGTGCCAGGGGCTGCGGGGTCAATATTCATATTCAAAGGCAATCCCAACCCGATCCCCCGCCAGGCTATTCCCGCCGCTTTCCGCTTCCAGCCGAACCCTTGGCATCACATCTATCTGAACGCCCACGCGCGGCGGCCCGCCATCGGCGCTTTGCTTCACGCCGACAAACACCCCATCCGCCACATAGCGCCCGGATTCCAGTGTGGCACCCGGTTCCTGCCCGGCGCGCTGCTCGCCCTCCTTCTCCTGGCCGATGGAAAGCCGATCCAGGGCAAGCGTGCGGCGGATACGCTCCATCAGCCCGCCGGGGCCAGGCAGGGGGCGGCCCGTGGCGCCGGCCAGCGCTTCGGCCAATTGCAGCATTTGGAAGGGCGAAAGCTCGCCTCCGCGCCGGCCGAACAAAAGCCGCGCCAGCACCTCATCCGCCGGCAATTCGGGGTTGGAGGTGAAGCTGATTTTCGGATCGCGCGCCGGGCCTTCCACTGCGACATTCACCTCCACCTCCTCAGCGCGAGAGGTCGCCAGCACATCAAGATTGGGCATGATCCCGCCGGCATCGAAGCTGATATTGGCGCGGTTGAGGTCAAGCCGCCGATCGAGCACCACCAGCGTCCCCCTGCGCAGCATGAAGCCACCTTCCAGCATCGGCGCGGCAAGCGTGCCACCCATGCGAATCTCGCCCCCCAATTCCGCATCCAGGCCGCGCCCACGCAGAAAAATCGCGCGCGGCGCTTCAATGGTCAGGTCAAGCGCGATGGGTGGCAGCTTGGCTTCAGGCGCATTGCCGCGTGAGGGTGGTGCCAAGGGCGCCACACCGGGCGGGCGTTGGCCCCTTTCGCGCACGCCGGGCAGGGTTCGGATTGATGGCGGCAGGCGATCAGGGATGCGGAGTTCCGCGCGCCGCACCAGAAGCCTC
>JBIIIE010000201.1:0-5716 GCA_044235135.1 Roseomonas sp.
CACAATCACATGGCAGGTGGAACAGGCGAGCGAGCCTTCGCAGGCGCCTTCAATGTCAACACTGTTGCGATGCGCGATTTCCAGTACGGAAAGGCCAAGCGGCGCTTCCACTTCCTTGCGTGTTCCGTCGCGTTCAACGAATACCATTTTCGGCATGGCTAATCACTGGCCCTGTCTGTTGCGGAGGCTGCGCGGCGCCAGGAAGCGGCAAGGCTTGCCGCGGCCAGTTCCGCTTCGGCGGGCGAGGTAAAGCGTCCCATCCCAATCCGCAAGGTGGCCCGCGCCGCCGCCGGTTCAAGCCCGATGGCTTGCAGCACGTAAGATGGTTCGATTTCCGCCGAGGAACAGGCGGAACCGGTGGAAACACAAACCTCTGGCGCGCCGGCCATGATGGCCTGGGCGGTGACGCCGCCTGGAAAAGTCAGGTTGAGATTGCCCGAAACGCGGGGCGCCCCTTCGGCATTCACGCGCAAATCCGGGATTTCAGCACGGAGCTTGCCCAGCAAAATCTCTCGCTGCCCGGCGATGCGCCCGGAATCGAGCAGGCCTTCAATGGCGGCGATCCGGCAGGCCTCCCCAAAACCAACCACCAAGGGCGCGGGGAGCGTGCCGGACCTGAGGCCCCTTTCCTGCCCGCCCCCGGAAAACAGCGGCGCGAGCCGCATGCGGGGCCGGCGGCGGACATAAAGCGCGCCAATGCCGCGCGGGCCATAAACCTTATGGCCGGAAAGGGACATCAGATCGGCCTGGATTTCCCCAACATCCAAAGGGATGCGCCCCGCCGCCTGCGCGGCATCAGTGTGAAAGGCAGCGCCCGCTTCCTTCACAATGGCGCCGAGCGCAGCCAGGTCTTGAATCACGCCGATTTCGTTGTTCACTGCCATAATGGAAACCAGCAGCGTGTTTTCATCACAGGCGGCACGCAGCACTTCGGGATCAAGCAGCCCATCGGCGCCAACCGGCAGGATGACAGGCTCAAACCCCTCCTGCGCCAAATCGCGCACCGATTCCAGCACGCATTTATGCTCGGTCGCGACTGTGATGATGCGCCGGCGCGGATCGCCCTGGCTGGCGGCAAAACGCGCCGCGCCCTTGATGGCGAGGTTATTTGCTTCCGTAGCACCTGAGGTGAGGATGATTTCGGCAGCCGAGGCACCGATCAATTCAGCGATGTGTTCGCGCGCGGCTTCCACCGCTTCCGCCACCGCGCGGCCCATGACGTGTTCGGCGCTGGCGGGATTGGCAAATTGCGCTTCCCAAAAGGGGCGCATGGCCTGGATCACGCGCGGGTCCACCGGCGTGGTGGCGTGATTGTCCAGATAGATGGGGTGGTTGGGCAGGCTCATGGGCTGGAAGATGGGCCTTATGCAGGCGCGGGGCTAGATGGGCGGCAGGGGGTTCTTATTCCCCCGGCACCCATCACCCAAGACCCTTCATCCTTTCGCGCCATCCCGCGCCGGTTCTACAGCCTGCGGATAGTCATGCCTCAACGCATATAGCGCCAGCGAAAACGATCGCCATTGGATTCCACGCGCCCCACCGAAGGATTGGGGAAATGGATCGGCAGCAGCTTGGTATCCGTATCCGCAACCTTGCCCAGGAAGCGCGTGCGGCTATCGGCGGCGGCATTCGGGTCCCAGCAGAACATGGTGGACCAGGAAGGGCGGTGGATTTGCAGCGCGTGATGCATCAGATCGCCCGTGATCACCGCATGCTGGCCGCGGCTTTTGATATGCACGCAGCAATGGCAAGGCGTGTGGCCCGGCGTGGGTTCGATGGTGATGCAATCATCCAGGCTGAAATCATCATCCACCAGCATGGCCTGCCCCGCCGCCACCACGGGTTCGCAATTCATGGTGAAGACAGAACCGCCGCCTCCCGGGCGCGTTTCGCCGGCCTTGGTTGAAGCCTCCCACGCGGCATATTCGCGCTTGTGGAAAACATATTTGGCGCGCGGGAAGGTCGGCACCCAGCGGCCATCACGCAGCACGGTATTCCAGCCGGAATGGTCAATATGCAGATGCGTGCACATCACATAATCAATATCGTCGAAGGAAAGCCCTTCCGCCTTCAGCCCATCCAGCCAAGGCTGCTTCGGGAAATCCATCGGCGCGGGATAGCCCTTGTCTTCGCCGGTGCAGGTATCCACCAGAATCGTATGGCGCGGCGTGCGCACGACATAGGTTTGATAGGTGATCACCATCTTGCCAGACGCCACATCATAGGTTTCCGGTTCCAATTCCTTCAGCGTCGCTTCGATCTGATCCGCCGGCGCATCGGGGAACATCTGCCCCGGCGCGCGCCAGGGGCCATCGCGTTCAATGATGCTGGTGATGGTGACATCGCCAATGGTGAGCTTGCGCATGGATTTTCTGCCTGAAGGGTTTGTGGGGGAAGGCTAGAACAGGAAGCGGGGCTTGGGAAATGCCCCCTGGCCAATATCGCCCGGCCAGCCCATCATGCGGGTTAAATCAAGGGGGAACGCCATGGCCGTTGTTGAAACCGAAACCCATGGGCAGATTCTGGTGGTGCGGATGAACCGCCCGGAACGGCTCAATGCGCTGAACCATGAAATGCGGCTGGAATTGGCGCGCATCTGGACAGCGTTTCGCACCGATCCGGCGCTTGAAGTCGCCATCCTGACCGGCACCGGGCGCGGCTTTTGCGCTGGCGAGGATATGAAGGAATCGCTCGCCGATAAAAGCCCAGGCGGGCGGCGCATTGACATAGAAGACCCCTTCAATGCCGGCACTTTGGAAAAGCCGGTGATCGCCGCCGTGAATGGTTTTGCGATGGGTGGCGGCTTCATGCTGGTGGAACGCACCGATTTGCGCGTTGCTGCCAATACCGCGATTTTCGAAGTGTCTGAGGCAAAACGCTGGCTACTCGGCGGTTACAATCACGGGCATCTCGCCAATCTTGCCTATCCGGTCGCGATGGAAATGGCGCTTGGTTTTCGGTTCACGGCGGAACGCTTTTACCAGCTTGGCTTCGTCAATCGCCTGGTGGAACCGGAAGCGCTGATGGAAACCGCGCTGGAGATGGCGCGGCACATGCTGACCCTGCCGCCCGCGGCCCGCGTCAATACCATCCACATGATGCGCCGGATGCGCCCCGCGCCAACGCCAGCGCAACAAGCCCTGGCCGCCAAGCTGCACGAGCATGGCGACAAGTCCGATCTTCTGGAAAGCCGCGCCGCCTTCGCTGAAAAACGCGCGCCGCATTTCAAGGGCTGGCTTGATCCGGCGGATCGCTACCGCATGCCGGAGATTGAGCTGGATTAGGCAAGGAACTCCCGCACATCGCGCACCGCATCGGCCAGCCCCATGCGGCGCAGCAGCACGCCGGGGGGCAGGCCGGCCAAAAGCCGCGAGGGGCAGGACCGATCCAGCATCACGAAAACGCCCTTGTCATCGGCGCGGCGGATCAGACGCCCGAAAGCCTGACGCAGCCGATGGCGCGTGATGCGATCATCATATTCCTTAGGCCTGCCCTCGGATAAATGCAATCGGCGTTCGCGATGCAGGATGCTCGGGCGCGGCCAGGGCACGCGGTCGAACACCAGCAAACGCAAGGAACGCCCCGGCACATCCACGCCATCACGCATGGCATCGGTGCCGAGCAAGCAGGAATTTTCCTCGGCGCGAAAGACATCCACGAGCGTCGCGTTATCCATCGCGTCAATATGCTGCGCGTAAAGCGGCAGGCCGGCTTCTTCCAAGGCGGGGGCGATGCGGCCATGCACGTCACGCAAGCGGCGAATGGCGGTGAAAAGCCCAAGCGCGCCGCCGCCAGAAGCAAGGAACAAATCGCGCATCGCACCGGCGATTTGCGCGGTGTTTTCGCGCGCCACATCGGTCACGACAATGCAGCGCGTGCGCGCTGCGTAATCGAAGGGGGATGCTACCGCCGCGCGAATGGCGGGCAGCGGCAAATGCGCGGCACCTGTGCGCGCCTCAGCTTCCCGCCAGGCGGCTTCGGGGTCTTCTTCCTCGGCCTCGGCGGCATCGCGCAAGGTGGCGGAGGTGATCAGCACACCATGCGCGGGTGCCGCGACCTGCATGGCGAAGGGGATGGTTGGGTCCAGCCAATGCCGATGCATGCCCGCATCCAAATCCTGCCCGCCGCGCCGTTCAATCGAAAGCCAATCCACCATATCGGGCCGCGCGCCGGGCGAGGGTTCTTCGCCACCAATCCGCCCAAGCATGGCGCGCCAGGCGGCAAGCGGCATCAGCACGCGACGTTCCAGCGAACCGCAAATCGCCTCGATCCGCAGGCGGTCAGCGCTTTCAATCTCGGCGGCTTCATCTTCCATGCGTGCGAGCAGCTTTTCGCGCAAATGCCGCACAGGCGCTTCCAGACGTTGCAGCGCGCGTTCAAGCGCGCGGGCGATTTCCGCCATATCGGCATTCAGCGGGAAAAGATCACATTCGGCATCGTAAAGCCCGGCTTCTTCGGCTTCAGCATTGCGCGCACGCACCTGGCGGCGCACGGCGCGCAGAAAACCCTCAGCCGGATTGGCGGGTTCCGCGACAAGGGCCGGCGCGGCTTCTTCGCCCAAACGGCCGGACCAACCACCCGCCGGCAATGCGCGCGCGGCCTGCAAGGCAGCTTCCAAAGGCGCCTGCAATTCCGGCTTTTCGCCCACCAATTCTTCCAAGCGCCGCTTGAGCCCCCGCGCGCGGGAACGGCCACCCTCGGCACCCAGAATCCAGCGGCGCAGCTCCGCCATTTCGGCGCCGGTCAGATCGGCGGAAAAGGCGCTATCGGCGGCGTCGAACAGATGGTGCCCTTCATCGAATACCAGGCGCAGCGCGCGGCCATCTTCACCGCCGCCGAGTGTTGCCTGGATCATTACCAGCGCGTGATTGGCAATGACGATGGAAGCGCTTTCCGCACGGCGGATGGAATGTTCCACAAAGCATTTGCGATAATGCGGGCAGGCGGCGTGGATGCATTCACCGCGCCGATCCGCGAGCGGCAGGATAGTCGCCGCGCCGAATAATTCCGTGATCCAGCCTGGGAAATCGCCGCCCAAGATATCGCCATCACGGGTCGCCACCGCCCAGCGTGCCACCAGGCCCAAAGCCACGCCCTGCCCCGGCATGGCGGAAAAGCCCAGCGCATCTTCCAGGTTCAGCAGGCAAAGATAATTCTCTCGCCCCTTGCGCAGCACCACGCGGCGGCGGCGTTCTTCCGCATCGGGGAAAAGCCGCGCGGTTTCTTGATCAATCTGGCGTTGCAGATTTCGCGTAAAAGTGGAAATCCACACCGGCGCGCCATTGCGTTCCGCCCAAAGACTGGCCGGCGCGACATAGCCGAGAGTCTTGCCTGTGCCCGTGCCGGCTTCGGCCAGCACCAAGGCGGGCGCGCCCTGATCTTCACGGGGCGCAAAGGCCGCCGCAGCGGCCGAGGCATAATCCGCCTGTTGCGGGCGCTGTTCCGCCCCTTCCCCCAAAATCTGCGCGAGACGCGCCCGCGCCTCATTCGGTTCAATCCCGAAGGAGGATGGCGGATTGGCGGGTGCCGCTTCCGCCCATTCCGGCAAGCGGCGCCAGACGCGCAAGCCTTCCATGCCCGAACGCGCAGCGGGAGCGCCAAGGGCGGCCAGCACCGAACGCGCCCAGGGCCAGCCCGCTTCGCCCATGCGGGCGGCGAGGCTTGCGGCATCGCGGTTCAGTGGCGCCGCACGATCTTCCGCGAGGCGGCGCAGCAA
>JBIIIE010000202.1:0-5708 GCA_044235135.1 Roseomonas sp.
GCAGCGTGATGTGGCGAAACGCCTGCCAGCCATTGGCGCCATCAATCTTCGCCGCCTCATAAGGATCAACCGGCAAGGAAGCGAGGCCCCCCAGGATCAGCAGCATCACCAAGGGTGTCCAATGCCCGACCTCAATCATCACCAAGGTTGGGATGACGGTATTGGCGCTATAAATCCACATGCTGGGCGGCAGACCGACCTGGCCCAAAAGCCAATTCAGCACGCCAAGCTGCGGGTGGAAGGTCATGGTCCAGACCAAAGCCACGGCAACAGGTGTCGCCATCATGGGCAGGATGAAAATGGTCCGCGCCAGGCCGCGCAGCGGGAATTTGCGATTGAAGGCAAGTGCGGCCGCCAGCCCCAGCAGCATCGGGAAAATTACCGCCAGCACGGTATAGAACAGCGTGCGCAGCATGGCCCAGCCGAAGCGGGCATCGGAGAAAAGTTTTATATAGTTATCAAACCCTACCCAGCTTCTGGCTCCGCCCAAATGCCAATCATGGGCGGAAACATAGATGGTGAAAATCCACGGGAAGATGATGACGGCCAACACCACCACCGCCGCCGGCACAATGAACCAGCCATAATGCCGCGCGTAATTGCGAACCCGCGCGCCCGTCCCCGAACGCGCGGCGATGGTATCAGCCTCAGCCATCAGCCAGCCAAGGCCTCAGCTTTCCCGCTCACTTTGTTCCAGCACCGGGCGGAATTCCGCCGTGGCGCGGCGGAGTTCGGTCGCCACATCGGCGCCGCTGATGGTATTGGTGAGCGCCGTGCCGATCACGTCACGGAACTGCGTCACCGGCACAATTTCCGGCAGGCCGGCGCGGGCGATCTTGGCACTTTCGCTCAGCGATTGGAAGAATTCACGCGGGAAGGTGCTGGCGGCAATCGCCTGTTCATTGCCGAAGGGGCTGCTGCGCGCCGGCACTCCGGCCCCGCTGGTCAGCATGCGAAGCTGGTTTTCCTTGCCCAAGGCCCATTGCAGGTAAAGCCAAGCTGGGCCCTTCTTGCGGGAGGCTTCAGGAATGCCATAGCCCGCGCCGAACAGGCAGCAATGATGATTGGGGCCGCGCCCCTTCGGCACCAGCGCATAACCAACCTTGCCCGCCACGCGGGAACGCTGCCGATCTTCCAAGGGTGCGGCAAAGCCAATGCCATCAACCCACATGGCCGCGCGGCCCTGCATGAAGGTAGTTTGGCATTCATTCCAATTGAAGCCGATGGACCCGGGCGGTGAGACATCGCGCAGGAACTTCTTGTACATCTCGCCAGCCCAGATCGCGTCATCCGTATCGGTGATCAATTGCCGATTGGCGTTGATCATGTCGCGCTGCGCGGTGCCAAGCAGATAGCTGGACCACAAGACAACATTGGCATTCTTCAAGCCGCGCCCGACATGGCCGTAAATCTGGCGCGATGGTTCGGTCAGTGCGCGCGCCGCTTCAAACATGCCATCCCAGGTGGTCGGCACGGCGATATTCTTCGCCGCCAGCAATTCCTTGTTGTAGTATAGGATGAAGTAATCCGCGAAGGCCGGCAGGGAATCCATCCGGCCATCCGCTTGCGTCGCGTATTGCACCATGCCCGCGCCAAAATCGGCGAAATCGAAATCCGGCGCGGTGATGGATTGGTCCGCGATCAGCGCGCGAATATCCGTATTCCAGCGCGCCTTGCCCACTTGCCGCTTGTTCACGTGCAGGCTGAGCTCCGCCACATCAAAGGAAGGCCGGCCAGAGGCGTATTCGACAATGATCTTCTGGCGATGCTGCTGTTCCGGCACCACTTCAATGCCGCAGCGAATACCGGTCAGCTCCTCAAATTCCCTGTTCTGGCGTTGCAGCAGCAGCCCGCGCGGGGATGTTTGCAAGGTGACTTCGATCCGCTCCCCGGCGAAGCGCTTCCAATCGAAACGGCTTTGCGCATTGGCTTGCCGCACAAAGGCGGGCGCGCTGAGCAAGGCAGCGCCCGCACCCAGCGCCTGACGGCGTGTAATCTGCATGGCCATGTTCCGGACCCTCTCCCGTTTTCCGGGCGGCTTCCGCGCCGCCCTGTTCAGAACATGATCCTTCCCTTAACCGCGGCCCACTGCAAGCGGGAATTAAGTGGCCTCTCGCCGCAGGGCCTCCAACACCGCCGGATCGGTAATGGGGCTGGTATCCCAGGGCGGCGGCGGGGGTGGGTCCAAAGTCTCAAACACGGTGGAGAGTTCGATGTTTCCTGCATCCGCCGGGCGCGGATAAGGGGTGGGGTCTGGCGCACCCGCTATTTTGGGCCGGCCAATGCCGATGAAAAAATCCTCAAGCCCCGCCGGGATCAGCAGCCACAGGAAGCGGAAGGGGTATGCGCCATCATTGATGAAGCCATGTCGCGCATGGGGCGGCGCTACCATGAAGCTGCCTGCAGTGATGCGCCGCACCACGCCATCCAAGCGCCCCAAGGCTTCACCGGCAACCACCCAAAAAATCTCGGTCTGCGCCGGATGGGCGTGTTCGCGAATCTTACCCAGCGGCGGCAATTCCTGAAGCCCAGCCGAAAACCCCGCCGGCATGCCCGCGATGCGCGGAGAGGTCAGCACCTCAATCCAGCCATTGGCCGGTTGCGGCTGCCAATGCTGCGCCCCGCCACCCGGCGGGATAAGAACGAAGCCACCGGATTCGGGCATGGGTTCTTCCTTCAATGCAAGCGCGGGCGCTTCAGGAATTGCACCCGATCGGCGGAGGTGATCGTCACGTCCCGCCGCGCCTTGCCGCGCGTCACCTGCAGATGAACAGGGCTACCAGCCGGGCCAATGGCCCAGATGGCGCGCCAGAAATCGGCCAATTCGCCGGGCTCCACGCCTTCCACCGACAGGATGCGGTCGCCATTGCGCAAGCCCGCTGCCTCAGCCGGGCCACCAGGTGCGAGGGAGGCAACCGAAATCCCATCCTCATCCTCGGTCGCGTAAAGGCCGAGCCAGGGGCGCGGTGGGCCGGGGCGGCGGCCCTGGGTCATCAGTTCATCCAAAACAGGCGTCAATTGATGCACGGGGATGACCATATTCAGGTCCAGCCGGCGGCCTTCTTCCCCCTGCTGCAAGATCAGGGAACCGATGCCGACCAGCTTGCCATCCGGGCCAAATAGCCCCGCGCCACCCCAGGAAGGATGGGCTGGGGCAACGAAAAGCGCATCTTCCATCAGATATTCCCAATAACCGGCAAAGGGCTGGCGCGCGACCAGCTTGCCGGAAACCGCATGGGCGCGCCCGCCGGCTGCCGCCATCACCGTCGCGGCGCCGATTTTGAGGTTTTCGCTATCGCCAAGGGAAGCGGGCTTTAACGGGATTTTGCCCAAGGCCTGCACCAAGGCAAAACCGGTTTCCTGATCCACCGCCAGCGCATGGCCTGGTACGGCGCGGCCTTCGGCGGTGGTGATCCAGATGCTCTCGGCTTCGCTCACCAAATAGCCAACGGTCAGCACCAGCCCATCACCAATCAGCACGCCGCTGCCTTCGCGTTCCGTCCCCAATACCCGCGCCGTGAAGGCATCGGGCGGGACCTGGCTGCGCAGGCCGACCATGGCGCGATAGGCCTGATCCAGATCGAAGCCATGCTCCGTTGGGTCGGGCTGCAAATGCTCAGGAATGTCCCAGTCTTCGTCGGCCATGATCTCTCGGGTCTATGCGTCAGCCTGTATACCATAGGCTTTTGTGCAGGTCAGGTTACAGGGTTTGGCAGCGGCGCCAAGGCCGGGCAGGATGTCAGGGAAATGTCCCCCAAAGGCGGGGGCAAAAGGGGGGGAAGAAGATGCTGCGTAAAATCCTATCCATTCTTGCTGTGCTGCTGGCTCCTTGGGCGTCGGCGCAGGCCTATCCTGAGCGACCCATTCGCGTGATCGTGCCCTATGCGGCGGGCGGGGCGACTGATGTGGTGGCGCGCGTGTTGGCGGAAGCCATGGCGCCGGTTTTGCCCCAGCCGCTGATTATCGAAAATCGCGGCGGCGCCGGCGGCATGGTGGGGGCCGAGGTGGTGGCGCGCGCTCCCGCCGATGGTCATACCGTGCTGTTCAACAATACCGGCCATGCGGCCTTGCGCGTCTTGGTGCCCAATCCGCCGGTTGATCCCATCACGAGTTTGCAGGCGATTGCGGTGGTGGCGGAATCGCCCATCGTCATGCTGGTCGCGAATAATGTACCGGCGAATAATTTGCGCGAATTCACGGCCCTCGCGCAGGCACGGCCCGGGCAATTGGATTATGGCAGCTCGGGCGGTGGCGGCATTCTGCAAATGGCGGCACTGCTTTATCTGAAAGCGACCGGCCTTCAGTTGAACGAAGTGCCCTATCGCGGCGGAGCGCCCGCCACGCTTGACCTCGCCGCCGGGCGCATTGCCATGATGTTCGATGCCGGGCTCACGGGGTTTCAGACGGCGCGCGGCAATCAGGCCCGCGCCTTTGCCGTGACCACGCCGCAGCGCAATGCCGCCAATCCTGACATCCCCACCTGGCGCGAAGGCGGCGTGGATGCGGAAATGAGCGTCTGGCAGGCGGTTTTCGTCCCCGCTGCCACGCCGCGTGACCGGCGCGAGGTGCTGAATGCCGCGATCAATCGCGCTCTTGCCCAGGAAGGCTTGCGCAAGCGCCTGGCCGATCTGGGGGCGGATCGGATTCTCACGCTGAATGTCGCCGAAAGCGAAGCCTATCTGGCCGCCGAGGTGGCGCGTTGGGAAGCGCTGCTGAAGCGCTAGGCGATGCCGCAGGATTTGCCGGAAGCCATCGCCGCGGGCCTTGCCGCCATGGGGCTGCTTGCGCCGGGGCTGCACGCGCAGGCTGAGGCGCTGGCGGGGGGTGTTTCTTCCGATATCTGGCGCCTCAGCCTGCCCGATGGGCGCGAGATTTGCGTCAAACGCGCGCTGCCCAAGCTGAAGGTCGCCGCTGATTGGCGCGCCCCGGTGGTGCGCAATATCTATGAAGCGCGCTGGTTGGCCGAAGCGGATCGCGCTTTGCCCGGCGCGGCGCCGAAGCTGCTCGGCCAGGATGAGGCCACAGGTTGCCTTGCCATGGAATTCCTCTCACCCGCGGATCATCCGGTCTGGAAAGCGCGGCTGCGCGATGGCCATGCGGATGCGGCTTTCGCGGCGGAGGTTGGGCGGCGCATTGCCGCCATCCATGCCCATGCGGCAGCGCATCCTGAACTTGCGGCGGCCTTCCCCACCGATGAGATTTTCCACGCCATCCGCCTGGAACCCTATCTGCTGGCAACCGCGCGCGCGCATCCGGATTTGGCTTCGGTGTTGGAAGACATCGCGGCCATTACGGCGCGCAGCAAGCGCACGCTGGTGCATGGTGATGTCAGCCCGAAGAATATCCTGTGTGGCCCAGCGGGGCCGGTATTTCTGGATGCGGAATGTGCCTGGTGGGGCGACCCCGCTTTCGATCTCGCCTTTTGCCTCAATCATCTTTTGCTGAAATGCCTGTGGACTCCACGCGCTGCCGCCGGTTTCCTGGCGTGTTTTGAAGCGCTGGCGGCGCGCTATCTGGCGGGCATCACCTGGGAAGCGCCAGAGGCTTTGGAAGCCCGCGCGGCGCGGCTGCTGCCGGGGCTTTTCCTCGCGCGGGTGGACGGCAAAAGCCCGGTCGAATACCTGACCGAAGACCATGACAAAAACCGCGTGCGCCGCGTGGCGCGCGCCTTATTGACCAGGCCCGAGGATCGCTTGCTGGCGGTGCGC
>JBIIIE010000203.1:0-5693 GCA_044235135.1 Roseomonas sp.
TTGGCCTTGGCATGCAATTGGGTGGCGGCTGCGCTTCCGGCACGCTCTATACCACCGGAGGCGGCAATGCGCGCATGCTGCTGACGCTGATGTTCTTTATCATCGGTGCCACCATCGCGGCTTATGATTCCGAAAGATGGGCGGAGCTTCCAGCACTTTCCGCGACATCCCTGCCGGAGCTGATTGGGCTATGGCCAACAATCATCGGCAGCATCATGATTTTCGCCGTTGTGGCGCTGGCATCGCGCGTGATCGAACAACGCCGCCATGGCCGTGTTGAACCGATCTTCATTGCGCCATCAGCAGCATCACCGCGGCTTTGGTCCTGGGCCATGGCCGCGATTATCCTCGCCATTCTCAACATCATCACGCTTTGGGCTGCCGGGCGGCCCTGGGTGATCACGGCATCCTTCCCACTCTGGGGTTCACGCGTCGTTTCGGAAATGGGCTGGGATGAACCCGCCTTCTGGATGTTTTGGGAAGACCCGACACGCACGGAAGCATTCCTGCGCCCGCTGCTCGCGGAACGCAGCAGCGTGATGAATTTCGGCCTGATGCTGGGGGCATTTTTCGCCGCCGCACTTGCCGCGCGTTTCAAACCGCAATGGCGGTTGCCGTGGCGGCATTGTTGCGCTTCCGTCATTGGGGGCCTCTTGCTTGGTTATGGCGCCGTCATGGCTTCGGGCTGCAATATCAGCGCCTATGTGGCGGGGATCGCGTCCGGCAGCCTGCATGGCTGGCTTTGGATCCTGCCGGGCCTCGCCGGCAATTGGCTGGGGCTGCATTTGCGCCCGCTATTCCGTCTGGATCAATGAGAAGTATTTTCCAAATTTCCCCCGTTCGGCAGCAAGCCCTTTATCCCAGATAACCTACTGATAGTATTAAAAATTTCTGCTTGCGCCTGAAAAATACTCGCGCCATATCAACCATGATCAGGGGCTCAAGGAGCCCGGAATTGGAGAATTTCTTGCTGCGTCTACTTATACCACGGCGCGGCATGGAGGTGTTGATGATCGCTCGCAGAACCTGCCTTGCGCTTCTCGCGCTACCCTTCGCCGCCGCGGCGCGGGCGGATGATCCACTCAATGCCGCCCTGCGGGACGCGGTTGGCGACAAGCCCGTCTCTGATGGCGGTATTGCGCTCCGCGTGCCCGCGCTTGCCGAAAATGGCGGCCAGGTGCCGCTTGGTATCGTTGTGGAAAGCCCGATGACCGCGCAGGACCACATCACCGCCATTCATGTTTTTGCATCCCGCAATCCCACGCCAGGGGTCGCGACTTTCCGCCTGACGCCGATGCTGGCGCGCGCTGAAGTGCAAACGCGCATTCGCCTGGCAGAAGATCAGCGCCTGATCGTGCTGGCGGAAACCAGCACTGGCCGCGTCATGCGCACCACTGCGGAATTACGCGTTGGCGCCGGGGGGTGCCTTTCATGAGCACGCTGCCAGCCCAACCCCGCATTCGCATCCCCCGCAGCGCCCGCGCTGGTGAGGTGATTGAAATCCGCACGCTGATCGAACACCCGATGGAAACGGGGCTGCGCCATGAATCTGGTCGCGCCTTGCCGCGCGATATGCTGACGCGGTTGATGGTGCGGCTGAATGGTGAGACGCTTTTTGCCGCCGATTTCCAGAATGGCACGGCGACCAACCCCTATCACGTGTTTTTCGTGCGGATGGAAAAGCCGAGCCATTTCGAATTCATCTGGACGGATGAAAAAGGCCGCCAAGCCCGCGCCGAAGCGCGGGTGGCGGATAGCTGAAAATCCGCCTCAGGAAACCGGTTCCGGCTTATCCGCATTGGGGAAGAAAAGCTGTTCCCCATTGATGCGATAGGAAGCAATCGCGGCCTGACCGGCGGATGAAAGCAGCCAATCAATGAAGCGCTGCCCATCGGCGGCCTTCACATGCTGATGGCGCTGGGCATTCACCAGCATGATGCCATATTGGTTGAACAGGCGCGTATCGCCTTCAATCAGAATGCGCTGATCCTGACGGTTGCGAAAGCTCAGCCAGGTGCCGCGATCGGCAAGGATATAGGCGCCCTGCGCGGCAGCAGTATTCAGCGCTGGGCCCATGCCCTGCCCCACTTCACGATACCATTGGCCGCGCCCGCTTGCGGGATCCACGCCGGCCAATTGCCACAAGCGAAGCTCTGCCGCATGGGTGCCGCTGCGGTCCCCCCGGCTGATAAAGGGCGCGCGTGCGGCAGCGATGCGGCGCAGCGCTTCGGCCGTATCGCCCAGCCCCGCGATGCGCGCGGGATCAGCGGCGGGGCCGGTGATCACGAAATCATTGAACATCACATGGCGCCGAGGGCCGCCGAAGCCTTCCGCGACAAAGCGTTCTTCCGCCGCGCGATCATGCACAAAGACCACATCCGCATCCCCGCGCCGGCCAACATCCAAGGCCTGGCCGGTGCCCAAGGCCACCACACGCACACCAATGCCGGTTTCACGCGTGAAGATCGGCAGGATATGGCCGAACAACCCGGATTGTTCCGTGCTGGTGGTGGACGCAACGGTAATGCTGCGTTCCTGCGCCAAAGCGGGCAGCGCAAAAGCCGCCACAAGCATGGGCAATACCGCACGACGAAGCAGATGCATCATGTCAATTCTCCTTGCTGGAAATGAAAAGCCTCACCACACCAATTCGCCGCGCAGAAAGGCACGGGCGATTTCCGATGCGGGTTGTTGAAAGAAAATCTCGGCGGGCGCCTGTTCCACAACGCTGCCGCGGTGCAGAAAAATGATATCGCTGGCCAGCCGCCGCGCCTGCGCCAGATCATGCGTTGTCATCACAATCTTGGTGCCGCGCGCGGCAAGCTTCTGCACAATCTCCTCCACCGCGCGGGTTGCGGCGGGATCAAGGCTGGCTGAAGGCTCATCCAGAAACAGGACTTCCGGCTGCAAGGCGGCAGCACGCGCCAAGGCAAGGCGCTGCTGCTGACCCACGGAAAGCTTGCGCGCCGGATCAGAAGCGCGATCAGCCAGCCCCACCAGGGCCAAAGCTTCAATTGCGCGCGCTTCGCGTTCTTCCCGCGCCACGCCCGCCAAAGCCATAGGATAAAGCGTATTGGCCAAGACGGATCGGCGCAGCAGCACCGGGCGCTGAAACACCATGGCCTGGCGCCGCGCGGCATGTTCGGGTGTCGCAGCCCAGAAGACGCGCCCGGCCGAGGGCTTCAGCAAACCATGCAACACGCGCAACAATACACTTTTGCCGGCGCCATTGGCGCCAATCAGCATCGTCGGCGCGCCAGCGGTAATCGTGAGGGAAACATCACGTAGAATCTCAATGCCAGGCACGGCAAAACCCAAGCCTTCCGTGCAAAGCGGCAGAATGGAATGGGGTGCGCGCATGTCAGCCCGCCCAGCGCGCGGCAATGCCGCGCACGCCTTGCGCCAGCGCATTCACGCCAAGCACAATCGCCATCAGCACCATCCCAAGCGCGAGCGCCAACGGCAAATCGCCCTTGCTGGTTTCAAGCGCAATCGCGGTGGTCATCACGCGGGTGAAGCCTTCAATATTGCCGCCCACCACCATGACCGCGCCCACTTCCGCCGCCGCGCGGCCAAACCCCGCCAGCAGCACTGTCAGCAACATGAAGCGCCCATCCCACAGCAATGTCG
Source organism: Roseomonas sp. (assembly GCA_044235135.1). Lineage (GTDB taxonomy): Bacteria > Pseudomonadota > Alphaproteobacteria > Acetobacterales > Acetobacteraceae > Neoroseomonas. The sequence goes on from JBIIIE010000203.1 coordinate 3,631, forward strand.
GCACCGCGCGCCACGGCCCCGCCCCGAAGGACCGAAGCTGTTCGGCATATTCTTCCCACATGCCTTCCAGCACTTGCCGCGTCAGCGCCGCCAGGATGGGCGTGATCAATACGGCCTGCGCGATGATCATGGCTGTGGGTGTAAACAGCAGCCCGAGCGATCCAAGCGGGCCCGAACGCGACAACACCAAATAGATCAGCAGCCCCGCCACCACCGGCGGCAGCCCCATCAGCGCGTTGATCAGCGTGATCACGCTGCCCCGTCCCGGAAACCGCGCCACCGCCAAAAGCGCGCCCAGCGGCAGGCCGATCAGCGCTGCCAGCACCAGGGCAGAGAGGCTCACTCGCAAGGATAGCGTGACAATGGCCAGCACCGCCGGATCCAGGGACAGGATCAGGCCAAGGGCTGTTCTGAATGCGCTGGCGAGATCCCCCACCCGATCCTCCCGGTATCTGGCTTAGATGCGGGGGGCTCAACCCTGCGTCAATTACACGAATGGCTTGACTGGCTGCTGGTTTTTGCCGAATTTCGCCAGCAAATGCCTGATGTGCTGACCCTAAAGGAAGCTGCGCGCTTCCTCCGCCTTTCCGAACGCTCGCTCTATGAGCTTGCGCGGGCGCAAAAGCTCCCGGCGGCACAGCTTGGCGGCAAATGGCTTTTCCCGCGCCGACAGCTGGAACGCTGGCTGGCCGCCCAGGCCGATGCCGGCGCCGCGCAACGGCTGGACCCGCCGCCCATCCTGGCCGGCAGCCATGACCCGCTTCTGGATTGGGCGGCGCGGCAATCCGGCTGCGGGCTTGCCCTGCGTGGTGGGGGTAGCCTGGATGGGCTGATCGCACTCGCCGCGGGTGAGGCTTTGGTCGCGGCAAGCCATTTGCTCGACCCCGATAGCAGTCGTTTCAATGAGCCTGCAGCGCAGGAGTTTATGCGCGGGCGCGGCTTTGTTGGCATTACCTGGGCGTGGCGAGAGCAAGGCTTGATCCTGCCGCCGGGCAATCCCGAAGCGCTGACGGGCATCACGGATCTGGCGCGGCCTGGCTTGCGGTTTGCCGGGCGGCAGCCGCGCGCGGGCAGCCATGTCTTGCTCACGCATTTGCTGTCAGAAGCGGGCTTGCGCCTTGATCAGATCGGCTTCCTGCCAAGCCCTGCCCTTTCGGAAGATGAAGTCGCGGCGAGTGTCGCCGAAGGCCGCGCCGATGCGGGCTTTGGCATCCGTGCCGAGGCCGCGGCGCGCGGCCTGACCTTCCTGCCCCTGTTCCGAGAACGTTTCGATCTTGTCATGGAACGGCGCCATTACTTCGCCGAACCTGTACAGCAATTGCTGGCCTTCACGCGAACCGAGGTCTTCGCCACCCGCGCCGCACGGCTGGGCGGTTATGATCTTGCGGCGCTTGGTTCCGTTGCCTTCAATGCGTGAAGTCACGCCTATTCCAGCGTAATCCCGGCATAGCCCGCAGCGGCAATATCATTCGCCCAGGCGCGGTAGCTTGGCGCGCTGCCGGTATAGCGCGCGACAATGCGCTTTTGCTTGCCCGCGACATTCAGATTGACGCCGGTCATCCAGGAATCCACCTCCATGGAAAGCAGGCCCTTGGCCAATTCCATGACGTGGTCCATCCATTTTTCCATCGCCGCTTCGGTTGCTTCCACGCGCGTGATGCCCTTGCCTTGCACGTAGCCCAGCAGATCGCTCACCCATTCCACATTGAATTCGATCGAACGCGGAATATTGCCAAGCGCGGTATGGGGGCCCAGCAGCATGAACATATTCGGCATGCCCTTTTGCAACATGCCAATCAGCGATGTCGCGCCATCCTGCCATATTTCCTTGAGTGTGGCGCCATTCGCGCCCTGGAATTCGATCCGGTCAAAGGCGCCGCGCAAGGCGTCAAAGCCCGTGGCATAGACAATGATATCAAATTCATATTCGGCATCGCTGGTCTTGATGCCGGTTTGCGTGATGCGTTCGATCGGTGTTGCCTTGCTGTCCACCAAAGTCACATTGGGCTGGTTATAGACCTCGAAATAGAAGGTCTCCAACGGCACGCGTCTGGTACCGAAGC
>JBIIIE010000204.1:0-5684 GCA_044235135.1 Roseomonas sp.
CACGCGCGTCACCAAAAGCCGGCCATCGAAGGTGTAATTGCCGGTATAGGCGGACCAGAAGCGCTTCACGCCAGGCGGCAATACGGCGCGGCCATCGCCTGTCGCGGCCTGCATGCGCTTTGCGCCGAATTGCACAATGCCCGTGGGTTCCGGCCCATATTGGTGGTGTTCCAGCGGCTTTCCCGCCGCATCAGTCGCGGTGACGCGCAGCAATTGCCAAGTGCCCAGCAGGGAAATCATGTCCATCCTTTCAGGCGGCTGCCCGCGCATCTTCCAGAATCATATCCGCCGCTTTTTCACCAATCATGATGGAAGGCGCATTGGTATTGCCGGCGACAACGGAAGGCATGATGGAAGCATCCGCCACGCGCAACCCCGCCACGCCATGCACGCAAAGCCTTGGGTCCACTACGCTATTGCTGCCAATGCCCATGGCGCAACTGCTGGATGGGTGGTGGTTGGTTGACCCTGTTTCGCGCACAAAGCGTTCCATATCCGCATCGCTGGAGAAGGCTTCGCCCGGCACCAATTCCCCCATCGCAAAGGCGTTCAAGGCGGGCTGTTCCACCAGGCGCCGCGCTAGTTTGATGCCATTGAGCATGGCGCGCATATCATAGTCGGAGGCGAGAAACCCGAAGGTAATCGCAGGCGCCGCAAAGGGATCAGGGCTTGCCAGCCTGACCGTGCCGCGCCCTTCGGGCGCCAGATGCACCGGGCTCAGCGTAAAGCCCGAAAACGGATGCGGGATCACACCTTTTTTATTGCGCTCGAGCGTGCTCCATTCCAGCAGATTGACCTGCAAATCCGGCTGTTCCAGACGCGGATCGGTGCGGGTCAGGATGCCTGTGCGCACCGCATTCACCGCCATGGGCCCGCTACGGAACAGCCCATATTGCAAGGCCGCAGCAATCTTGCGCGGCCAACTTTTTTCCAGATCGTTGAAGGTGACGGGCTTGGCGCAGCGCCACATCAGATAGACGCAGAAATGATCGTGCAAATTGGCGCCCACCGCCGGCATATCGCGCAACACCGGAATGCCCATGGCCTGCAAATGCGCGGCCGGCCCCAGCCCTGACAATTGCAACAACTGCGGCGACCCATAAGCACCGCCCGAGACAATCACCTCGCGCCGCGCCCGCACACGCTTAAGCCCGCTGCGGTCGCGATATTCCAAGCCGGTGGCGCGGCCATTTTCAATCACCACGCGCGTGGCATGGGCATTGGTGCGGATATCCAGATTGGCGCGCCCCTTGGCCGGCGCCAGATAGGCGCGCGCCGTGCTCCAACGCCGATTGGCGCTGGTGGTGGATTGGTAATAGCCGGTGCCTTCCTGCACGCGGCCATTGAAATCCGGGTTGCGCGGAATGCCGGCCTGTTCGGCGGCGCTGATCATGGCCTCTGTCAATTCTGTTGTGCCGGTGTGGTCCGAAACATGAAGCGGCCCACCAACACCATGAAACTCATCCGCCCCGCGCGCCTGGTTCTCGCTTTTCTTGAAGTAAGGCAGGACGGAATCATAATCCCAGCCCGTGCAGCCGCGCTGGCGCCAGCCATCATAATCGCGCGGATGGCCACGCATATAAACCATGCCATTGATCGAACTTGTGCCGCCCAGTGTCTTCCCGCGCGGGACAAAGAACTTTCGGCCATTCAGTCGCTCTTGAGGCTGGCTTTCAAAGCACCAATTGATCGCCTCATTGGCATAGACCTTGGCGAAACCAAGCGGAATATGAATCCACGGATTGCGATCCGGCGGCCCGGCTTCCAATAGGCACACGGTGTAACGCGCATCTTCCGAAAGCCGCGCCGCCACCGCCGCGCCGGCGGAACCGGCGCCCGAGACGATGAAATCAAAAACCCCGGCTTCTTCCGCTGTGCTGGTCATGCCGCTTGCCTCCATTCGCCATCCGCTGCCACCAGGCGCCCGGCGTAAAACACGCGCCGACGCGGCGGATGCGCGCCAATCGCATCGGGGATATTCTCGGCGGCGATGGTGAAGAAATGCGCGGGGTTGCCTGGCGCTATGCCATGGCCCGCAATGCCAAGCGCGGCAGCGCCTTCCGATGACACCATCCCGAATAATTCAAGGATCAGCGGATCGTGGCGCAAATCTTCCCGCCAGCCGATCACCGAAGCGCGTTCCAGCATATCGGCATTGCCATAAGGGCTCCAGGTATCGCGCACATCATCATTGCCGCAAAACACCCGCACACCGGCGCGGCGCAGCAGCATCAAGGGCGGCATGGTCGCACTGCCCGCGCCATGCGTCACCAGCGCAACACCGCAGGATGCCATCATCTCGGCGGCGGCCTTCTGTTTTGATTCTGAAATGCCACCCAGGCAAAACCCATGGCTGATCGTGGCCCGCCCCGCCATGCCATGCGCGCGCACACGGGCGCAGATTTCAAGCAGGCTGAACAGGCCAAGCTCGCCCGGTTCATGCAGATGAATATCCACGCCGACACCGCGCTTTTCGGCAATGGCGAAAATCCCGTTCAATTGCCCGGTGGGGTCGCGATCCACCTCGCAAGGGTCAATGCCGCCCACCAGCTCAGCCCCGGCGCCAATCGCGGCATCCAGCAGATCGAGCATGGGCTTGCCGCCGGCGCGCATCACGCCCGCCTGGGGGAAGGCCACAACCTGCACCGTCGCGGCGGCCTGATGCGCTTCCCGCGCCGCCAGCACCCCTTCCAGGGCGGAAAGCCCAAAGGCCGGCGTGATATCGGCATGGGTGCGGATATGCGCCGTGCCATTGGCCACGCAACGCCGGATCAGCGCCCCGGCCCGCGCGGCGGTATCCAAGGGCAGCGAAGGCAGCAGCTTCGCATCGGTCGCAATCCGGCTCATGCGGAAGGGCTCGGCTGCATGGGGCGTCCAGGGCAGTCCAAACAGGGTCTTATCCAGATGCATATGCCCATCCACCAGGGCGGGCAGCAGCAAATCCCCGTCCAAATCCAGCATCTGGCCCGCCTTGGGGGTGGGCGCATCGGCGGGCAGGATGGCGGCGATCCGCCCATCCTTCAGCGCCAGGCGCTGTCCCGGCGGCCCGCCATCAGCCAGGCGGAAATGCTGCAAAACCGTGTCATAGGGTGCATCAGCCATGCCCATCCTCCCCTTTCGGCGTGGGGATGCCCACCGCGCCTTCGCTTTCCCAGCCATTTCGTGGATGATGCGGGCCGCTTTCCGCCAGCGTCAATCGCTTTTCAGGGCGCTTCAGGTTGACGGATAGCGCCTGCTCTCCCTATAGGAGCGCCACCCCGCCGGGGTGGGTCCGTCAATGGCCTGCCGCCGGCGCTCTTTCTATGCCTTATGGCTACGACCCTCTGGGAGAAGTATCGTGAAGCGTACCTATCAGCCCTCCAAGCTCGTCCGGAAGCGTCGCCATGGCTTTCGCTCCCGCCTTTCGACCGTGGGCGGCCGCAAGGTGCTGGCCAATCGCCGCGCCAAGGGCCGCAAGCGTCTTTCCGCCTGAAGCAAGCAACGCGCGGGGTTGCGTGATGGAGCGGCCTGATCTTTCCGCCGCGCCATTGCCCCCTGCGGCGCCGCGGCTCGAACGGCTCAAGAAACGGCGGGAATTTCTGCGCACCGCAGCGCGCGGCAAGCGCGCCGCGCGGCCTGGGTTGGTGCTGCAAGCGCTGCCTGTGGCGGAAGCGTCGTTGAGGCTCGGCTTCACCGTGACGAAGAAAATCGGCAATGCCGTGATCCGAAACCGCGCGCGCCGGCGGCTCAAGGAAGCCGCGCGACTGACGCTGCCTGGCATGGCGCTATCCGGCTGGGATCTGGTGCTGATCGGGCGTGATGCGACCGCCGAGCGTCCCTTTCCGCTGCTGATCGAGGATTTGCGCGGCGCACTCCGCCAGGCGGGTGTGGCGCCATGAGCCTGCCTGCCACCGCGCTCAAGGGCTGTGTGCATGCCTATCGCTATACGCTGCGCGGCATTATCGGCAGCCATTGCCGCCATTACCCGACCTGCAGCGATTACGCGCTGGAAGCCCTGGAAGACCATGGCGCGCTGCGCGGCACCTGGTTGACCACGCGGCGCATCCTGCGCTGCAACCCCTGGACCCCTGGCGGCTACGACCCCGTTCCCCGCCCCAAAAACACCAAAGGCTGAGCACCCGCCATGGATCAGAAGCGTCTGTTCGCCGCGATCGCGCTTTCAATCGGCATCCTGCTGATTTTTGACGTCTATAAGCGCATGGTGATGCCGCCCGAGGCACCGGCCCCCGTGACGCAACAGGCAGCGCCCGCGCCAGCCGTGCCCGCCCCGGCGGCTTCCGGCGCGCCTGTGCCGGCCAATCAGGTGCTGACCACGCCTTCACAACAGGAAGCCGCACCGGCGGCCCGCACGCCCGCCCGGCGCATCGCGATTGAAAGCGCCTCGGTCGCTGGCAATCTCAATCTGCGTGGCGCGCGTCTGGATGATCTGGTGCTGCTGCGCCACCGCGAAACCGTTGATCCTGGCGCCCCCCCCGTGCGGCTTTTCGCCCCGCGCGATTCTGCCGCGCCTTATTTCGCGCAATGGGGCTGGACGGCAGCCGATGGCCGCACCCGCGTGCCGGATAATGATACGGATTGGCAGATCAGCGGCGGGCCGCTCGCGCCCGGCAAGCCGGTGACCCTCACCTGGGATAATGGCCAGGGTCAGGTTTTCGAAATCCTGCTCAGTCTCGATGAGAATTACATGTTCGCCGCCGAACAGCGCATGCGCAATACCAGCGGCGACACGGTGGCGGTGCTGCCCTGGGCGCGCATCCGGCGCGAAGTCACCCCCAAGGTGGAAGGCTTTTTCATCCTGCATGAAGGCTTCACCGGCGTGGTTGGCGGGCGCTTGAATGAAGTGACCTTCTCTGACGCCAAGTCCGAGGCGCAGAAGCGTCGCGGCCCGGCCTTTGAACAGGAAGATGTCGGCGGCTGGGTCGGCATTACCGACAAATACTGGTTGGCCGCGCTGATGCCGGCGGCACCTGATCAGCCGATGCGCGCTGCCTATCGCTTTGTCAGCGAAGCCCCTGGCACAGCCGGTGAGCGCTGGCAGGTGGATATCGCCGCGCCGGCTGCGCAACAAATCGCGCCGGGTGCCACGGATGGCTTCAAAAGCCGCCTGTTTGCCGGTGCGAAGGAAGTGCATTTGCTGGATGATTACGCAGCGCGCTTCGGCATCAAGGATTTCGACAAGGCGATTGATTTCGGCTGGTTCTACTTCCTGACCAAGCCCTTCTTCTATGCGCTGGATTGGCTGTTCCGGGTATTCGGCAATTTCGGCGTTGCCATTCTGGTCTTCACGCTTGCCATCAAGATCGTTTTCTTCCCGCTGGCCAACAAGGCCTATAAATCCATGGCGAAGATGAAGGTGCTCGCGCCCAAAATGGCCGAGCTCAAGGAACGCTACAAGGATGATCCGCAAAAGGCGCAGACTGAGATGATGGCGCTTTACCGGAGTGAGAAGGTGAACCCTGCCTCCGGCTGCTTGCCCATCCTGATCCAGATTCCGGTGTTCTTCGCGCTTTACAAGGTGCTGTTTGTCACCATTGAAATGCGCCACCAGCCCTTCTTTGGCTGGATCAAGGACCTTTCCGCGCCTGATCCCACCAACCTGTTCAACCTTTTCGGCCTGCTTCCCTTTGATCCTGCATCCTGGAGCACCTTCCTCCATATGCCGGCCTGGGCTTTGATCATGGGCC
>JBIIIE010000011.1:0-19162 GCA_044235135.1 Roseomonas sp.
TCCGGCATGCGGAGCCGATTGCGCCCGCTGAACAGCACAATCGGGGCGGCGATAAAGACCGAAGACCCCGCCGAAATCACAATGCCGACCACCATCACCCAGGCGAAGCCTGACAGCGTATCGCCGCCAAACAGCGCCAAGGGCAGCGCCGATAGCAGCAAGGTCATGGAGGTGCCGAGCGACCGGTTCATGGTTTCATTGATGGAAAGATCCACCAATTGCTCAAGCGGCATGGTTTTGAACTTGCGCAAATTCTCCCGCATGCGGTCGAATACCACAACCTTGTCATTCGCCGAAAAGCCAATGATGGTCAGGATTGCGGCGACGGTGGTCAGGTTGAACTCCACGCCGAACAGCACCATGAAGCCAAGGGTTTTCGTCACATCCAGGATCAGCGTGGTGATGGCCGCGATGCCGAACTGCCATTCAAACCTGATCCAGATATAGATCAGCATGGCAAGGAAGCTGAGGCCAAGCGCTATCATCCCGCCCAGGAAAAGCTCATCCGAAATGCGGTTGCCAACGGCTTCAACGCGCAGGATGCGCGTGCCGGGGACGGCTTTTTCAAAAGCCTCTCGCACTGCGGAGACCGCCCTTTGTACGCCGCCTTCGTCACCTTGCGGGGGCAGGCGCAGCGCGAAAGTGGCGGGATCACCAAATTGCAGCAGCGTCGCATCGCCAAGCCCAAGCCCGCCAACCGCCCCGCGCAACACGCTGATATCGGCGGGGCCGGGGGTGCGGATTTCCATCTCAACCCCGCCCTTGAAATCAATGCCCTTCTCAAGCCCGGGATGGAAGGTAATGGCGAGGGAGATGCTCGACAGGACAGCGGAAATGATCAGCCCCATCTTGGCGGCGCGCATGAAGGGAATGCGCGTGCCATCGGGGAAGATGCGAAATAGCGGGCGACGCAGGCGTTCCAGCAGGGAAAGACCAGGGCGCTGGAATACCGGCAATTCCTTGGGCCGTGTCCGGCGATACCACCAGGAAACGAAAAGCCGCGTCAGCACCGTGGCTGTCCACATCTGCACAATGGTGCCGATGGCAACCGTGACGGCGAAACCCTTCACCGGGCCGGAACCAAAGCCATAAAGGCAGGCCATGGCGATCAGGTTGGTCAGGTTGGAATCAAGGATGGTGCCGGATGCCTTGGTATAGCCTGCCTCCAAGGCATTGATGGGTGATCTGCCGTTCTTCACTTCTTCGCGGATGCGTTCATTGATCAGGATATTCGCATCCAAGGCGGTGCCGAGTGTCAGCACAATCCCGGCAATGCCTGGCAGCGTCAGCGTCGCACCCAGGGCGGAAAGCCCTGCCATGAGCAACAGGATGTTGAAGGCCAGCGCGATATTGGCGAACCAGCCCAGAATGCCATAGGCAAAGCCCATGTAAAGAAAGACAACCAGCGTCCCGACCGCGAGTGAGATCATGCCCGCGCGAATGGCATCAGCGCCCAATTCCGGCCCGACCGTGCGTTCTTCCACGATCGTGAGTGGCGCGGGCAGGGCGCCGGCGCGCAGCAGCACGGCCAGATCATTCGCCGTGCGCACGGTAAAGGACCCGCTGATCTGCCCCTGGCCGCCGGTGATGGGTTCGCGGATCACGGGCGCGCTGATCACCTTTTCATCCAGCACAATGGCGAAGGGGCGCCCGACATTGGCCCGCGTGATATCGGCAAAGCGGCGCGTGCCGGTGCCATCAAAGGTGAAATTCACCACCCATTCGCCGGTGCGCGAATCCTGCCCCGCGCGGGCATTGGTCAGGTTCTTGCCATCCACGGCAACATTGCGGCGAATGGCAATGCGCTCACCTGGGCGCTCACTGGGCAGAAACATGACGCCTGGCGGCGGGCTTCCGGCCAGATTGGCGCCTTCATCCACCAGATGGAAAGTCATGCGCGCGGTGCGGCCCAACAAATCCTTGATGCGATTCGGGTCTTCCACGCCGGGTAGTGTGACCAGGATGCGCGCCTGGCCCTGGCGGGCGATCAGCGCTTCCGCGACACCGGTTTCATCCACGCGGCGGCGGATGATTTCGATGGATTGCTCGACCGCCGCACTCGCCTTGGCGCGGAGCCCCGCTTCACTGAGGGTCGCTGACACCGTCCCATCGGGGGCGGTGGTGACCTCAATATCCGGGACATTCTGGCCGGTGGGCAGCGTGACGGGTTCGGCCAATTCACGGAGCGCCGCTGCCGCGGCGCTGGCCTGGGCAGGGTCCAGCACGCGGAAGCCCATGCGGCGGTTCTGCCCATCGGCGGCCAAATTCACATAGCGGATATTGGCGGTGCGAAGCTTGCCGCGCACGCCATCCACCACCGATTCCAGCCTTTCCCGCACAACAGTGTTCAAATCCACTTCCAAAAGCAGATAGGACCCGCCGCGCAAATCCAGCCCAAGGCTGATCTGGCGCGGTTCCATCCAGGACGGAAAAACCGAGCGCGGCATAAGGTTCGGCAGGCACAACAGCACCCCGAGCAGACAAACGCCGAGAATGACAGCCTGTTTCCAGCGCGCGAAATGAAGCATGGACGGGTGGAATCCCCTGGTTGAGCGGGCGGACAATGGCGAGGCACCCCAGGGGATGCAAGCCCGCCCCGCTTAGGTGTAGCTTTGGCGCATGAATGTGAACCCCACCCCGCTTCGCCTTGGCATTTTGGGGGTCGGCCATTTTGGCCGATTCCATGCGCTCAAGGCCGCCGCCAACCCCGCCATCCACCTGATTGGCCTCTCTGATGCCTCGGCTGAGAGGGCCGCGCAGATTGCCGGGGAGGTCGGCGCCCCCGCTTTGGCGCCGGAGGCCGTGATCGCGGCGGCGGAGGCCGTGATTATCGCCGCACCCACGCGCTTTCACTATGCGCTGGCCGAACAGGCGCTGGCGGCGGGGCGCCATGTCTTCATCGAAAAGCCCATTGCGGCGAGCCTTGATCAGGCGGATCGGCTGATCGCGCTGGCCGCGCGCCAGGGCCGCGTGCTGCAAGTGGGCCATATTGAACGCTTTTCGGCGGCGTTTCGGACCGTGATGGCGACCCCTTCCGGTGGGAGGGCCTTATCTTTTGAAGCCGTGCGCGCCGCGCCCTTCCGCCCGCGCAGCCTGGATGTCTCTGTCGTGCTGGACCTGATGATCCATGATCTGGACCTGGTGATGGAATTGGCCGGCGGGGAGCCTGAGGCGGTGGAGGCGGTGGGGGCTGCCATTGCCTCAGACCATCCGGATTTCGCTGTGGCGCGGCTGCGATTTCCGGGCGGGCGGGCGGCGTCCCGCGTATCGCTCGCGATGGAAAGGCGGCTGCGTGTGCTGGGGACCGAGGGCGAAATGGCGGTGGATTTCCTCATGCGCTCGCTGGCCGTGCTGCGGCGCGGTGGGGCGGAGCCGGTCGAGACCATGCCCGGCCATGGCGTGGATCGCGCTACCTGGACGGATCATGACAGCCTTGAAGCGGAACAGGGGGCTTTTGTCGCTGCGTGTCAGGGGCGCGGCCCGGTGGTGGTGGATGGCGCTGCGGGCCGGCGCGCCTTGAAATGGGCGTTGGCGATTGAGGAAGCGATCCGCGCGAAGGCCTGACCCCCTCTTGCCGCCGCGCGATTCCGGGCGGAGCATCGCGCCTGCTTGAATTGAGGAAACGCGATGAAGCCAAGAATAGCGATTTTCGGTGCGGGTGCGGTTGGTGGCTATGCCGGCGCGCATATGGTCCAGGCGGGGGAGGATGTGACCTTCATTGACCCCTGGCCAGAGCATGTTGAAGCCATGCGCAAGACGGGGCTGCGCATAACGCATTTGCGCGATGTGCCGGAATTCACGGTGCAGCCGCGCGCTTTGCATCTGACCGAAGTGCAGGCGCTCGCGAAAGAAAAGCCGATTGATATCGCCTTCATGTGCATGAAATCATATGACACGGCCTGGGCGACAACGATGATCGCGCAATATCTCTCGCCCGGCGGTTATGTGGTTTCGCTGCAAAATTGCATCAATGAGGAAGTGATCGCGGGCATTGTCGGCTGGGGCCGTGTGCTGGGCGCGATTGCGAGCCTGATCACGGTGGAGCTGGCCGAACCAGGCCATGTGCGGCGCGCGGCGGGCAAAAGCGGCGCGGCGCATACGGTGTTTCGCGTGGGCGAACCGCATGGGCGGATTTCGCCGCGCGCCGAACATATCACCAAGCTGGTGGGGCTGACGGATAGTGCTTTGACCACAAGCAATCTTTGGGGTGAGCGCTGGTCCAAACTTGTGGCGAATGTCATGGGCAATGGGCTTTCCGCCTGCACCGGCCTGACGACGCGCGACATGGTGGCCGATGATGCCATTCGTGGCTTTGCGGCGCGCTTGGGGTCTGAGGCGATCCGTATCGGTCAGGCGCTGGGCTATGATCTGGAGGAAGTTTTCCACCTCGATCCCGAAATCATCGCCCGCGCCGGGGAAGGCGATGCGGCAGCGCGCCAGACCTATGACGAGCATCGCCTGGCGGAAACATCCAAGGGCGGCGGTGGCGCGCATCGGCCTTCCATGGGGCAGGATATGGTGAAGGGCCGGCGGACGGAGATTGAATATCTGAACGGCTTTGTCGTGGATAAGGGGGTGACGATTGGCATTGATGCGCCGGCCAATGCGGCGCTGACGGATATCGTGAAGCGCGTGGAACGCGGTGAGGCCAAGCCAAGCCCGGAACTGATTCGCGGCCTGCGCCTGAATTGAAGCGGATAGTTTTTACGAGAGAAACAAGGGAAGGAAACGGCAATGATGAATCCCATGGCCCTGACGGGCAAAACCATTATCGTCACCGGCGCGGGGCAGGGTATTGGCCGCGCCATATCCGAATTGGTGCTGGGGCTTGGCGGCAATCTGGTGATGGTGGAACGCAACCGCGAAACCCTGATGCAGGTGGCGGAAGCGCTGGCGGGTGATCACACCATGGCGATAGAAGGCGATGTCGCGGAAGAATCCTTCGGCCCGCAATGCGTGGCGGATGCGGTGGCGCGGTTTGGCGCGGTGCATGGGCTGGTGAATTGCGCCGGCATCACGCGCCCTGCCATGATTGAGAAAATGACCTTCCGCCAATGGCAGGAAGTGATCAATGTTAACCTGACCGGCTGCCATTTGATGCAGCAGGCGGTTGGCAAGCACATGATTGAACGCGCGCGCGCGGGTGAAGAAAGGCCGGGCGCCATCGTCAATATTTCCTCCACTGCCGGCAAGCGCGGCAGCATCGGACAGGTGAATTACGCCGCCGCCAAATCCGGGCTTTTCGGCATCACCATGACCGCGGCTGGTGAATGGGCGCGGTATGGCATTCGCGTGAATAGCGTTGGCTTCGGCACGGTGGAAACGCCGATGACCGAGGTGATCCGTTCAGAACGCTTCCGCGAACGCACCCTGGCGCGTATTCCGCTCGGGCGCGTGGCGCAGCCATCGGAAGTCGCACCCTTGATCTGCTTCCTGCTGTCCGAAGGGGCTTCATTCATCACCGGGCAGAATTGGGTGCAGTGCGGGGGCGCGCATATGCAGCCCTGAAGGGTTTCTGGTCTGAGGGGGCAAAGGCAGAAGGGCGCCTCAACCCCTCAGCAGCAACAGCAGAACGACAAACAGCCCAACGGCGATGAATTGGAAAATGATGCGCCAGCGCATCAGCCAATTGGCGGTTTTGGGGTTCGCCTTACCGCCTGCCATGCCGAGAATCCCGGCGAAAAGCACGCCAACCGTGGCCAGCATAGCCAGGGCAACCAGAATAATGAGGATCGTCGTCATTCTTTAAGCCTACCCCCTTTCATGGGCGGGAGACAGCCCCATCCCGCACGGACCAGGCCAGCGCCGCGCCAATCAGCGCGGTGATGATGCAAAGCGCGAAGCCAGCCTCATAGCCGCCGGTCAGATCCACCAGCAGGGAAAAGAAGGGGGGCGCCACCAGCATGGAAAGGCCAAAGACAAAGCCTGCCGCCGCCGTGGTGCCGCCGACCTGACCTGATGGCGCCAAGCGCGCCATTTCCGCCAGAAAGACGCCATTCCACCCTATCGCGGTGGCGCCCATCAACATGCCGGCCAGGATGATGACAAGGCCTGGCCAATCCGGGCCAGCCATTAACAGCGCCAAACCGGCCACCGCCGCGCCAATGCCAAGCCCGGTGAATACTGGCGCCGCGCCCGTCCGGTCCGCCACCACGCCCCAAAGCACTCGGCCCGCCACCCCCGCCGCCTGGGCAAAAGCCAAGCGCAGCCCGGCCTCGGTCAGCGATGCCCCCAGGCTTGCCACCTGAAACACCACGAAAAAGGTCGAAAAACAGAATTGGGAAACGCCATAAAGCGCCGACATGATCGTCATGCGCCGCAGCACCGGGAATTGGCGGAGCAAGCCAAGGCTGGACGCCGCCGCCCCCCAAATCTGCCCGAGGCCCCGGATGGCGGCCTTGGGATTACGCTCGGCGTCCAAAGCGGCGCGGAGGGGTTGCAGGCAAAACGCTGAGAAAACGAGGAACACCACCACCGCCAACACGCCCTGGCGCCATCCCGCCGCCACCGCAATGGGCGGCACGGCGGCGGCAATCAGCATCGCGCCGGCCGGCACGCCGCATTGCTTCAGGCTGAAGATCAGGCCCCGTCTCCGCGCCGGGGTGCGGGCTGCCAGCAAATGGCTTCCTGCCGGCGTCACTGGCCCATGGCCGAGCCCAGCAATCACCGCCGAGGCGAAAAGCGCTGCCGGATGCCCGAGCACGGCCAATGCTATGCCGAAGGCGGAAATCAGCATCCCCACCTGCAAGACCCGAATGCCGCCAAAGCGATGGATGAAGGCCCCCGCCAAAGGCCCCGACACCATGGCCCCCAGATAGACCAGCGCGGTATGCACCCCGGCGAGCGATGCCGCGATGCCGAGTTCCGCCGCAATCTCCGGCGCCAGCACAGGAACCGTCAGGAAAACGCCCATCCCCGCCAGATGCGTCCCCAAAAGGGCGATCATGACGGTCCAGACGGAGGGGGAAGCCAACATGCGCGCGGTGTAACGGCGCTGCCCCTTCCCCGCAATCGGCGCACGGGAAAGACTTGACCCGCGCCCGGCAATGGGCTCCGAAGTCGGCTATGAGCATCTTTCGGAGAATTCGGCTTTTTGTCCTGCTGTTCGGCCTTGCGCTGCTGACGGGTCAGGCGCTGGCGCAGCCCGAGCCAGGCAATCCCGTAACGCAATCACAGGCGGCCACCACGCCAGCCGCTACCGCTGTCTCGCCAGAGATCGAAGCGCTGCTCAAGATTTTGCAGGATGATACCCGCCGCGCCGAATTGGTTCGCGCGCTGCGCGCTGCCGCACCGGAAGCAGAAGCCGAAGCGCCGCCAGCCAATTCCGGCGCCGACCCCGCCTTGCTGGCACCCAATACGCTTGGCGCCCAATTGCTCCAGGGCGCATCGCAACGCTTGGCGGCGTTTTCGGATCACTTGGTGGCAACGGTTCAAGCCATCGCCGATTTGCCGGCAGTGCTTGCCTGGCTGACATCCTTGGCACGCGATCAAATCACGCATACCCGCGTTCTTGATGCTTCCTGGAAATTACTGCTGGTATTGGGACTTGGCCTTATCGCCGAATGGGCCACCACTGCCGCGCTGCGCAGGCCCAGGGAATGGTTGGATGCCCATGCGCCACCCAATGCCAGTGGACTGGCATGGCTGCGACGCGTGCCTTTGGTCCTTGGTCGGTTGGGGTTGGATTTGGTGCCAATCCTGGCCTTCGCGTTGGTGTCCTATGGGCTTATCGGCGCCGTGCGGCCTTTGCCCACAACGCAGCTTGTGATGCTAACGGCGAATAACGCCTATATTTTCTCACGCGTGATCATGGCTTTGGCGCGGATGCTCTTCTCGCCGGCGTCAACACATCTGCGCATCCTGCCGGTGACAGACGAAACCGCCGCCTATGCCACCATATGGCTCAGGCGGGTCGTCGTGGTGTTGGTGGCAAGCTATGCCTCCGCTGAAGCGGGGCTGCAATTCGGTCTGCCCTGGTCTGCCTATGATTCCATTCTCCGCATCGCATTGCTGCTGGTGACGCTTTTCCTGATCATCATCATTCTGCAAAATCGGCAGTCCATAACCGATCTTCTGCGCGCGCCAGAACTGGCTGAAGGGGAGGAACCAGACCGCGCGAGACGCTTTTTCCGCATGTTGCGCGACCGCGTTGCGGATATTTGGCACTTGGTGGCCATTGCTTGGCTCATGGCGGCCTGGGGGGTCTGGGCGCTTGAAATTCAATATGGTTTCTGGCGGCTGCTGAAGGTTTCTTTCAGCACCATATTGATCCTGAGCGTGGCGAAATTTGCTGACATGACGTCGCGGCGCATTGTCAAGAGCGCCTTTCGCATCACACCTGAATTATCCGCGCGCTACCCGGGGCTGGAAGCGCGGGCCAATCGCTATCTGCCGATCTTGAAGGGCAGCCTTTCATTGGCAATCGGCGGCATGGCGCTGCTGTTCCTGCTGGAAAGCTGGGGGTTGGAGGCCTTTGCCTGGTTCGGCCATGGCAAGCTTGGCAATCGGCTGGTGTCGTCACTGGTATCCATCGCGCTCACCATCACGCTGGCGCTGGTGATCTGGGAGGGGATCAACGCGGCCATCCAGCGCCATCTCCAAACCCTTTCACGCGATGCCAAGGCAGCGCAAAGTGCCAGGGTGCGCACGCTTTTGCCAATGCTCCGCACGGCGCTGATGGGGGTTATCCTGGTCTTTGTCGCCCTTTCAATACTCACTGAAATCGGCGTGAATGTTGCCCCCCTCATCGCTGGTGCAGGTGTTGTTGGTATCGCCGTCGGTTTCGGCAGCCAAAAGCTGGTGCAGGATGTGATCAATGGTCTTTTCCTGTTGTTTGAGGACGCGGTGGCTGTTGGGGATGTGGTGCAATTGGGCGGCCTCAGCGGTGTGGTGGAACAGCTTTCCGTCCGGTCCATCAAGCTCCGCGCTGTGGATGGCAGCCTGCACATCATACCCTTCAGCGCGGTCACCAGCGTGACGAACCAGACGCGCGATTTCGCCTTTGCCGTGGTGGATGTGAGTGTTGATTACCGCGAAGACACGGATCAAGTGGCGGAAGCATTGCGGGGGATTGCCGCTGAAATGCGCCAGGATCCGCGTTGGCGTCCCGTGATCCGCGATGATCTGGATGTGATGGGGGTGGATCGGCTGGGCGATTCCGGTGTGGTCATGCGCGTGCGGCTGAAGACCGAACCATCGCAACGCTGGGCGGTTGCGCGGGAGATGAACCGGCGCATCAAGCGGCGCTTTGATGAGCTTGGGATCGAAATCCCCTATCCGCACCAAAAGCTGGTGCTGGAAGAAAAGCACCCGGCGCAAACGGCAAGCAGCGCCCCGGAAGCCCCGCCAGCGACTTCCTGAAACCTACCCATCCCGCTTTGCCAGCGGATCGGGGGCATGGCCGGACCGCCTATTGATCAGAAGCGCGCCTGCCCTTTTGGGCCAGGCTATAGGCGCCAGCCGCTATGCATGGCGACAATGCCGCCCGATAGGTTGCGATAGGAAACGCGTTCCAGCCCCGCGCCGCGCATCATGCCGGCGAGCCTTTCCTGATCGGGGAACATGCGAATGCTCTCAGCCAAATATTCGTAGGAAGCACGATCCTTCGCGACATACTCTCCAATCACGGGCAGGGCCTTGAAGGACCAGGCATCATAAAGCCGATCCAGCGCGGCCACTTCCAGCTTGGAAAATTCCAGGCAATGAAAGCGCCCACCGGGGCGGAGCACGCGCCGCGCTTCGGCCAGCACCGCATCCTTGTCGGTGCAGTTGCGTAACCCGAACGCAATCGAAACACGCTCCACGCTGCGGTCCGGCAGGGGGATGCGTTCCGCATCCACGCACATGAAGGAAAGCCCGCTGACCAAGCCACGCGACAGGGCGCGGCCTTGCGCCACTTCCAGCATGGCGGGGTTCACATCCGTCAGAATCACGCGCCCCGCGCCGCGTTCCAGCGCGAGGAAGGAGATATCGCCCGTGCCGCCGGCAAGGTCCAGCAACGTGTCATGCGGCCCGGCACCAATGGCATTCACAAAAATGCGCTTCCAGACCCGATGCACGCCAAGCGACATCAGATCATTCATGATGTCATATTTGGGTGCCACGCTTTCAAACACGGCACGCACCATCCCGGCCTTTTCGGATTTGGGGATTTTGCGGTAACCGAAATCGGTCTCAGGGGCGGCGTTGTTCATGGGCGCATCATAGGCGCTCAGGCACGGAAAGGGGAGGGGCCATGCCCGAATTGCCGGAAGTGGAAACCGTGATGCGCGGGCTTCAGGCCGTGCTGGAAGGTGAGCGCATCGCCTGGGCCGAGACGCGGCGCGATGGCATGCGCTTTCCCTTCCCGCCGCTTCTGGCGGCACGGTTGCGCGGGCGGCGGGTGCTGGGTTTCCGGCGGCGGGCGAAATATATCCTGATGCGGCTGGAAGGCGGCGAAAGCCTGCTGATCCATCTGGGCATGTCAGGCCGCATGGTGGCGCGGCGGGAAGGCGCGCCGGTGGAGCCTCGGCAGGGTAAGCAAGGCGTGTTTTCTGATGCGCGCGGCCATAACGCCCCGCCCGAGGCGCATGAACACCTGGCCTTTGGCACGGAAGGCGGCTGGCATATCGGCTTTGTGGACCCGCGCCGCTTCGGCAGCGTGGATTTGGTGGCAACCGAGGCCGAGGATCACCACAAGCTACTGGCTGACCTTGGCCCGGAACCTTTGGGGCCGGAAATCACCCCTGCCTGGCTTTCCGCCGCGCTGGCGGGCAAGCGCACCCCGATCAAGTCAGCACTTTTGGATCAGCGCGTCATTGCCGGCCTTGGCAATATCTATGTGTGTGAGGCGCTGTACCGCGCCGGCATCTCGCCCCGCCGTTCCGCCCATACGGTGGCCGGGGCGCGGGCGGCGCGGCTGGCGCCGGCCATCAAGGCCGTGCTGGCCGAGGCGATTGCCGCCGGTGGGTCGAGCCTGCGGGATTATGTGCGCGCCGATGGCGAGATTGGGCGGTTTCAGGAAAACTTCGCGGTTTATGGCCGGGAAGGGGAAGCCTGCCCCGCCTGCCCCGGCAAGCCGGATTGCCCGGGGATCAAGCGCATTGTGCAATCCGGGCGGTCGAGCTTTTTCTGCCCGGTGCGGCAGCGCTGAACGCCCCTGCTGCGTGAACGGCCAAGTCAGCGCAAGAGGCGGATGGCCCGCCTGTCAGGCTTGGGGCAGAAAACCTGCATGACACGCTTTCGCTGCCTTCCCATGGATGCCGATGCCGCCCAGCGTTTTCGCGCAACGCGCCGCGATGATCGCGGGGGAGAGATTCAAACCCGCGAGGTGGATGGTCCTGGCTTTCCCTGCCGGGCCTGCCTGCGCCTGGGCCAGAAGGGGGAGACCATGCTTTTGGCGTCATGGGATTTGCCGTTGCCGCAAGGGCCTTATTGGACACCTTCGCCCGTGTTTCTGCATGCCCATGATTGCGGCGGGGTGGCATTGGAAGATGCGCTGCCCGAAACCGTGCTGGTCAATAGCATCATCAGCCTGCGCCATTACGATGCGGCAGGCATGTGCCTTTACGATCTTGGCGTTGTTGTGCCGGGGGATGAGGCCGAGGCAGCGCTGCGCGCCAGAATCGGGGACCCGCGTGTGGCTTACGTCAATATCCACACCGCGCGGCCCGGATGTTGGCTGACGCGGGTGGAGAAGGTCTGAACGCCAGGCGCTGCCCCGAGGGGGGCAGTTTTCTTCATGGCTGTGCTATGGCCTTATGTACCACAACAGATGGAGGAGACCCGCCATGGCGCCCGAAATGATCCTGGTTGAAACCCACGGCAAGACCGGCTTGATCCGGCTGAACCGGCCACAGGCGCTGAATGCGCTCTGTGATCAATTGATGATCGAATTGGGCACCGCTTTGCGCGCCTTTGATAAGGACCCGGCGATTGCCGCCATCATCATCACCGGCAGCGAAAAGGCTTTCGCGGCGGGTGCCGATATCAAGGAAATGAAGGACCGCAATTTCCCCGGCGTCTATTTCAATGATTTCATCGGCGCCAATTGGGAAACCGTGCTGGAAATCCAAAAGCCCGTGATTGCCGCCGTGGCTGGCTTTGCGCTGGGCGGTGGCTGCGAATTGGCGATGATGTGCGACCTGATCATCGCCGCTGACACCGCGAAATTCGGCCAGCCGGAAATCAACCTTGGCATCATCCCGGGTGCGGGTGGCACGCAGCGGCTCACGCGCGCCATTGGCAAATCCAAGGCCATGGAAATGATCCTGACCGCGCGCATGATGAATGCCGAGGAAGCGGAACGCGCCAATCTGGTCTGCCGCGTGGTGCCTGCGGCTGACCTGATCGCGGAAGCGCTGAAGATTGGGGAGAAGATCGCGTCCCTTTCGGGACCTTCCGTCGCCATGGCGAAGGAAGCGGTGAATGCCGCCTTTGAAAGCAGCCTGACGGAAGGCGTGCGCACGGAACGGCGCCTGTTCCTTTCCCTGTTTGCCACGGCGGATCAGAAGGAAGGCATGTCGGCTTTCGCGGAGAAGCGGAAGGCCGCTTTCACGAATCGGTAAAGGCTGCTGCCCCTTGTCTCGCTCAGGCGGGGCAGGGGGCAGAACCCTTGGTTGAATTGAAGTAAAAGCAATTTCATCTGAAGTTTTATTTGGTAAAGATCGCAGGATATATCTTAAATTTATTCACGAATTTTCGTTTTTTTCTTAAAAAACTATGGATAAGTTTCTCAAATCGTCTTAGGCTTCGGTTAACCAATTGGAGACCGGAGCGATGAGCGCATCCAGTATCACCCTTACAGAAACCGAACCCAAGGCGGCTGAAGTTTTCGCCTTCCCGCAGCGCCCGCAGGATCGCTTGCGTATCGCTCTGCATAAGCTGGATGAGGCTTTGCGCGCCCAGGCGCGCGCGACATCGGATTTCCGCTCTGCCATGGGTGAATTGAAGTCCAAGGTGGGCGGCATGCAGGATGGCATGATGGCCTATCGTGACGCACTTGACCGCACCGCGACTGAAATTGATCGCGCGGTGAAAAAGGCCAAGGAATTGCAGGAAACCGCTCGGCGTATGGCGCCGCACGGTTGAAGTAACGAAGGGCGGGTATCAGGCCCGCCCATACTTCTTACAGCTTCACACTATCCCAGACCCAGCCGCGCTTGGCGTGATCCGCCTTTTGCCAGGCTTCGATCTGGTCCTTCAAGCGCAGGGTCAGCGCAATATCATCAAGCCCTTCCAGCAGCGCATCGCGCTTGCGCGCATCAATGCTGAAGGGAATCTCCGCACCTTCCGGCGTGATCACCACCTGGCGCACCAGATCAATCGCGGTGTGGCGGGCACCTTGGCTTTTTTCAGTTTCCAGGGCGATTTGCTTCACCATTTCTTCGGGCAAAGCAATCGGCAGCAGGCCATTCTGGAAGCAGTTATTGTGGAAGATATCGCCGAAGCTTGGCGCAATCACGCAGCGAATGCCCGCCCCCATCAGCGCCCAAACCGCGCCTTCGCGCGATGATCCGCAGCCGAAATTCGCACCCGCCAGCAGAATGGGTGCTTCACGATAGGGCGCCTTGTTCAGCACGAAATCAGGGTTTTCCGCGCCATCGGGCAGGAAGCGCAGATTTTCGAAAGCATAAGGCCCAAGGCCGGTGCGGCCCGTGCCCACCAGGCGCTGGATGCGGATGATCAAATCCGTATCCACATTGGCGCGCATCAAGGGCGCCGCGGGGCCGGAGAGTTTCGTGAATTTTTCCATGATACCTGACCCCTTTACGCCGCGAATTGCCGCACATCGGCAATGGCGCCGGCAACCGCCGCCGCCGCCGCCATGGCCGGAGAAGCCAAATGCGTCCGCGCCCCGGGCCCCTGACGCCCAACGAAATTGCGGTTCGATGTGGAAACGCAGCGCGCACCTGGCGGCACCGCTTCTCCATTCGCCGCAACGCATAAGGCGCAGCCGGGTTCGCGCCATTCAAAGCCTGCGGCGGTGAAAGCCGCATCCAGCCCCTCGGCTTCCGCTTCGCGCTTCACGCGTTCAGACCCCGGCACCACCCAGGCCGTGACATGCGGCGCCACCTTGCGTCCGCGCAGCACGGCAGCGGCGGCGCGCAAATCCTCGATGCGGGAATTGGTGCAGGAACCGATGAAGACCCAATCAATCTTCGTGCCCGCAATCGGCTGACCAGGCTTCAAATCCATATAGGCCAAGGCCGCTTCATAGGCGGCGCGCTTGATCGGGTCAGGTGCCGAGGCAGGGTCCGGCACATGACCCGTGACAGGCAGCACCTGTTCCGGGCTGGTGCCCCAGGTGATTTGCGGGGCGATATCCGCCATGTTGATCAAAAGATCCGCGTCAAACACCGCATCCGCATCGCTTGGCAGGCTGCGCCAATGCGCCAGCGCCGCATCCCAAACGGCACCCTTGGGCGCAAAGCGCCGACCCGCGAGCCATGCGTAAGTCACCTCATCGGGGGCGACCATGCCCATCTTCGCCCCCATTTCAATGGAAAGATTGCAAAGCGTGAGGCGACCTTCGATGGAAAGCGCGCGCACCGCGGAACCGGCATATTCCACCGCGTAACCCGTGCCGGCGCCGGTGCCGAAACGGCCAATGGCATGCAGGATCATGTCCTTCGGCGTGACACCTGCCGGCGCGTTGCCCTCAAAGCGAATGCGCATGCGCTTCGGTTTTTTCTGCGGCAGGGTTTGCGTGGCCAGCACATGGCGCAATTCCGATGCGCCAATGCCGAAGGCCAAAGCGCCAAGCCCGCCATTGGTGCAGGTATGACTGTCACCACAGACAAGCGTGGTGCCGGGCAGCACAATGCCAAGCTCCGGCCCCATCACATGCACAATGCCATTGCCATCCTGACCGAGATCGAAAAGCCTGACGCCGGTTTCTGCAGCGCGCTTGCGCAGGCCCGCGATCAGCTCTCCGCCTTTTGGGAAGCTTTCCGCCGTGCGGCCAGGCGTTGTCGCCACCGCATGATCCGGCGTGGCGAAGACAAGCTCAGGATGCGGAATGGCGTAGCCCGCTTCCCCCACTTCGCGCAGCGCCCGCCCGCCTGAGAGATCATGCAGCAGCACGCGGTCACAATGCAGCAGCGACCAGCCGGAACCGAGATCGGCAATCACATGCGGGTCCCAAATCTTGTCAAAGAGCGTCGCGGCCATGAACTTCCCCTTATTCTTGACTTGGGCGCCATCTGCGCCGCACCGTCTGCCCCTATCACGCCGCGCCAGGAAAGCGCGGTCAAGCGGGCGGAGGGACAAGATGATGCGGATTACGCCGCGCAGGCTGCTGGGATTAGGAATGGCAACGCCTTTTCTGGCGCGGCAGGCTTGGGCGCAGGGCGGTTATCCGGATCGGCCCAGCAGTATCATCAAGCCGAAACTGGCCGAACATCTCGGTCAATCCCGCATCATCGAAAACCGCACCGATGCGTCGGGGTTCATTGGCTGAAATGCCATATGGCCTGAAACCATTCCGAAAGCCCAGTATTGGAGTAGCCGATGAACCCCTTCCTTGATCTGCAAGCCTTCAAGGTCAATATCACTGATCACGTCGCCACCGTGACGATTGCGCGCCCGCCGGTGAATGCGCAGAACAGCGCCTTTCGCGATGAAATCACGCGCATCTTCGATGCTTTCCACGAAATGCCGGAAGTGCGCGCGATTGTACTGACGGGTGAGGGGCGGAATTTCTCTGCCGGTGCGGATTTGAAGGACAGGCCCGATGTAACGCGGCAAGGCGCCTTTCCACGCCATAACCGCCTGGTGCGTGCGGGCTTTGATTGCGTCATGGAATGCGGGAAGCCGGTGATTGCCGCGGTGAATGGTGCAGCCATTGGCGCGGGCTGCGTGCTTGCTTTGGTCTGCGACATCATTGTGGTTGCCGAAGACAGCTTCATGTCCATGACCGAGGTTGAGGTCGGCCTTGCAGGCGGTGTGCGCCATGTGCTGCGCCATTTCGGGCAATCCAATGCGCGGTTGATGCTTTACACGGCGCGGCGCTTTTATGGGCCGGATCTTTATCGCATGAATGTCGCATCCGCCTGTGTGCCGCAGGATCAATTGCTGGCAACGGCGCATGGCATTGCGGCCGAGATCGCTTCCAAGGTGCCGCTGGCGGTGGAAGCGGCGAAACGTGGCTTTACGCTGACGGAATATCTGCCGCTGTCAGAAGGTTACCGCTACGAACAGACGCAAACGGCAGCGCTGTCACGCACCGAAGATACGCGCGAAGCGCAGCGCGCCTTCGCGGAAAAACGCAAGCCGGTTTTCAAGGGGCGCTAGCCTGTCAAGAAGGTTTACGCGCCGCTTCATCCATCAGGTTTTGCTGGCGGCGCGCTTCTTCTCGCGCTGCCTCGGCGGCGCGGTTTTCACGAAGCTGTTCCACCACGCGTTCTGCCGCGCGCGCATCCGCCAAAATCTGCCGCTGACGATCGGTTTCCTGCCGCGCGGTTTCCTGTGCTTCCTGGGCTGCGGCGCGATCATCCAGCGCCTTTTGGATGAAGGCGCCAAGCTGTGGGTTCAAGCCTTCTGAGCTTTCCTGCCGCAGCGCCTGTTCAGCAGCGGCAAGGGCTTGCTCGGCGGCGGCCTCGGCGGCAAGTTTTTCGGCCAAGGCGCGCCGTTCCGCCTGGGCTTCCAGGCGGCGAAGTTTCTGCAATGTCACCAAAGGGTCTTTCGCCATGGCGCCCTAAGTAGAACGTCACGCTCGGCCTTCCAAGTCAAAAGGGGGCCATTCGACGCCATGTTTTGTTTGGGGCATGATGATGCGAAACATATGGAGCCCAGCATGACCCGCCATGT
Source organism: Roseomonas sp. (assembly GCA_044235135.1). Classification (GTDB taxonomy): domain Bacteria; phylum Pseudomonadota; class Alphaproteobacteria; order Acetobacterales; family Acetobacteraceae; genus Neoroseomonas. The sequence continues at coordinate 16,789 of JBIIIE010000011.1, forward strand.
GCTTTATGTCCGCCTCGCCGAGACGCTCTATCGCATCGAACGCCCCTGGGGCGATGTGCCGATGGGGGTTGGCGCGCCTTCTGATGTTTCCTGTGATGCGGGAGGGAATGTCTATTGCCAGTTGCGGCAAGACCCTTACACGGGCGCCGCAGGCCCCGCGGTCGTGGTTTTGGCGCCTGATGGCCGGCGCATCGCCGCATGGGGTGGGGATGATGTCGCGGATGGCCATATGCTTTCCGTCCATCCGGATGGGCGCGTTTTTGTCGTGGATCGCGACGCGCAGGAAATCATCATTTTTGATCGTCACGGCAAAAGGCTGGGCGGGCTTGGCAAGCGGCATCGTCCCGGTGAGCCCTTCAACGCGCCCTGTGATGTCGCCTTCGGGGCCGATGGTTCGATCTATGTGGCGGATGGCTATGGCGCATCGGTGGTGCATCGCTTCAGCGCGAATGGCACGCCGATGGGCCATTGGGGGCGACCTGGCACGGGGCCTGGCGAATTCTCCACACCGCATTCCGTTTGGGTGCTGCCTGATGGCCGCGTGACGGTGGCGGATCGGGAAAACAATCGTGTGCAGGTCTTTACCGGTGATGGCGAATGGCTTGCGGATTGGACAGATCATCACAAGCCGATGTCCGTGCATGGTGGGCCAGGGGGCACGCTTTACGTCACGGATCAGGTGCCGCGGCTTTCGCTCTTGGCGCAGGATGGCACGCTGATTGGCCGTTGCCGCCCAGTCTTGAATGGCGCGCATGGCATGTGGCTGGCGCCGGATGGCAGCATATTCCTGTCGGAACAAAACCCGCCGCGCCTGACGCGGCTTGTGCCCGTGGCGGGCTGAGAGGAAAACCATGCTGGAACATGTTGGCGGCATTGATCATTGCGTTGTGCTGGTGCGGGATTTGGACAAGGCAGCCGAAACCTTCGCGCGCGCCGGTTTCACGGTGGCGCCGCGCGGTGTGCATTCTGCCCATATGGGCACCGGCAATCATTGCGTGATGCTTGAGAAGGATTACTTCGAAATCCTGGGCGTGCTGACGCCAACCGAGGCAAATGCGAAATGGCGCGCCGTCTTGGAAACGCGCGAAGGCATGACCGCCATTGCGATGCGCGCCCATGATGCCGAAAAAGGCGCAGCCGAGGTCGCGGCGCGCGGCATCCCGACCATGCCCGTGATGCGCTTTGGCAGGCCTGTTGATATGCCTGATGGCACGCGTACGGAAACGCGCTTCAATACCTTTCACCTCGTTGATCCCGTCGCACCGGGTTTGCGCATTTTTGCCTGCCAGCATTTGACCCCAGATGCCACTTGGGTGCCTGGCACCATGACCCATGCCAATACCGCAAAAGGGCTGACGGGGATTGAGGTTTTGGCTACTGATCCCGCTGCGGTTGCCGCCTCCATCGCCACATTGCTGGACAGCAAGCCTGAGGCGATGGGGGATGGCGTGCTGCGCGTGCCGACCAGCGCCGCACCCATCATTGTGCTGAACCGTGCGGCTTTGGCGGCGCGTTATGGTGCGCTTGATCTGGCGGGCCTGCCCGATGCCGGGCCGGTGACGCTTGGCATTACGGTTGCCGATCTGGCTGCCGCGCAAGCCTGCCTGGTCAAGGCCGGCCTTCCCTTCAGCGCCATTCCCGGCGGCGGCATTGCGGTAGCGCCGGCGGCGGCGCATGGCGTGATTTTGGCGCTTCGTAGAGCATAGGATTTCGCCATGCCTTCCATGGGGACACTGCATCGTATTGTGCTGGTATTGTTGGTGGTCACGGCGTTGGTGCAGGTATTGCGCGCGCTTTTTTGAAAAGGGAATCCGTTGATGCGCGTTGGGGTGATTGGTTTGGGCAGCATGGGCATGGGCGCAGCGCTGAGTGCCTTGCGCGCCGGGCTGGATGTGACGGGCTGCGATCCACGCGCCGCGGCGCGCGATGAATTCAGCGCTGCCGGTGGCGCAGCAGTGGCGAAGGCGAGCGATTTGCCGGCAGGCATGGATGCGCTGGTGGTGCTGGTGGTGAATGCCGCACAAACCGAAGCCGCTGTCTTTGGCGCGGATGGCGCGGCGCCACGCATGGCGAAGGGTGGGGTGATCATTTCTTCTGCCACCATGGCGCCGGATGCGGCACGCGCCTTGGCGGCCAAGGCTGATGCTGCGGGTTTGCTTTATCTGGATGCGCCGGTCTCGGGCGGTGCGGTGAAGGCGCGCGCCGGTGAAATGACGGTGATGGGGGCCGGCAGTGATGCCGCCTTCACCAAGGCCGCGCCGGTATTTGATGCCATTGCCACCAAAGTCTGGCGCTTGGGGTCTGAAATCGGCATCGGCGCCACGGTGAAGGTGGTGCATCAATTGCTGGCCGGCGTGCATATCGCCGCGGCGGC
>JBIIIE010000012.1:0-18950 GCA_044235135.1 Roseomonas sp.
GCCTGATCATTCAAGGCACGCTGCATCCGCCCCAACAGGCGCCATAACTCGCCATTGCGCGGGTCCAGCCGGACTGCACCCTGAAAGGCCGCTGCCGCGGCGGCGTAATTGCCGCGCGCTTCTTCCGCATTGCCCAGGTTTTGCCAGGGGGATGCGCTTTTTGGGTCCAGCCGCTTGGCTGTTTCCAGCATCGCCACGGCTTCTTCGATCCGCCCGGCGCGCTTCAGCATCACGCCCAGCAGATTGGCCAGCGCGAAATCCTTGGGCTTGCGCGCCTGCAAGGGGGCGACAAGTTCGGCCGCTTCGGCATGCCGCCCGGCATTGGACAGCGCCAGCGCATAAGGCGTGATAAGCGCCGCCAAGGGCTGGCCATGCGCAACCGCCTTACCGAATGCCTCCGCCGCTTCACCATGACGGCCCTTGCCCGACAAAAGCGCCGCCAATTGCTGCCAGGCGGCGCCATTGCTGGGCTGTTCCTTGAGCCGCGCGCGCAGGGTTTCTTCCAGCCGCGCCTGATCGGCGGGCGGGAGCGGGGAGGGGGCCGGTTTGGCCGGGCGAGGCTTTTGCCGCATGCGGCGGATCAATTCCCTGAAAGGCGTGACGCTTGGCGGTTTTTTCTATCACCCATCCCGCGCTTTGGCCAAACCATCGGGGCGCGACTCGACAGCCGCGTTGTTTCCCGCCGCGCGCCCCGTTATCTTCGCCGCGAATCAGGGAACAAGATATGAACGATCTTTTCGGTCGCGGCGGCCCTCGGAAGGGGGGTGCCGGACAGCAGGATGGCTATTCCGCCAAGGATATTGAGGTGCTGGAGGGGCTGGAGCCCGTCCGCCGCCGCCCCGGCATGTATATCGGCGGCACGGATGAAAACGCGCTGCATCATCTGGCGTCCGAAATCATTGATAACGCCATGGATGAAGCCGTGGCCGGCCATGCCGACCGCATTGAAGTGACGCTTGAGGCCGATAATTGGCTGGTGGTGCGCGATAATGGCCGCGGCATTCCGGTGGACCCGCATCCGAAATTCCCGAAGCTGAGCGCGCTGGAAGTGATTCTGACCACGCTGCATTCGGGGGGCAAATTTTCCGGCAAGGCCTATGACACCTCGGGCGGGTTGCATGGCGTTGGTTCATCGGTGGTGAATGCGCTGTCTGAGCGGATGGAGGTTGAAGTCGCGCGTGACCGCACCCTGTTCACGCAGGTCTATTCACGCGGCAAGGCAATCACGAAGCTGAAGGATGCGGGGGCGGTACAAAATCGGCGCGGCACCACCATTCGCTTCAAGCCCGATCCGGAGATTTTCGGCAAGCACGCCTTTCGCCCGGAACGGCTTTATCGCTTCTGCCGATCCAAGGCGTATTTGTATCGCGGCGTTGAAATACGCTGGGCCTGTGATCCCGCGCTGATCAAGGATGAAACGCCGCCGCAGGCCGTGCTGCATTTTCCGGGCGGGCTTTCTGACTTTCTGGCCGCTGCGCTGGAAGGCCGCCCAACCGTGGTGCCCGCCGCCTGGTCGGGTGAGGCGGAATTTCCCGAAGGTGCTGGGCGCGTTGAATGGGCGGCAAGCTGGGTGGAACGCGGCGATGGGTTTTTGAACACCTATGCCAATACCATCCCAACGCCACAGGGCGGCACGCATGAAGCGGGCTTCCGCACCGCTTTGGTGAAGGGGCTTCGCGCCTATGGGGAGCTCAAGAAGGAAAAACGCGCCGCCAATGTGACGGCGGAAGATTTGCTCGGCCCCATTGCCGGGATGCTTTCGGTCTTTATCCGCGAACCTCAATTCCAGGGCCAGACCAAGGATAAGCTGACCAGCCCGGAAGCGGCGCGGCTGGTAGAAGCGGCGCTGCGCGATCATTTCGACCACTGGTTGGCGGGCGATCCGGCCACCGCCGATAACCTGCTTGCCTTCGCCATTGAACGCGCCGAGGAAAGGCTCCGCCGCCGCGCCGAGAAAGACACGCCGCGCAAGAGTGCGACACGCAAGCTCCGCCTGCCTGGCAAGCTTTCCGATTGCGCGCGCGAAAGCGCCGATGGCACGGAATTGTTTCTGGTAGAGGGCGATTCCGCCGGCGGTTCCGCGAAACAGGCGCGGGACCGCGAAACCCAGGCCGTCTTGCCGCTGCGTGGCAAAATCCTGAATGTCGCGAGTGCCAGTGTGGAAAAGCTGCGCCAGAATCAGGAATTGAAGGATCTGATCGAAGCCCTTGGTTGTGGCGTTGGGGATCGGTTTGATATCGCGCGGCTGCGCTATGGCCGCATTGTCATCATGACGGATGCGGATGTGGATGGCGCGCATATCGCCGCGCTGTTGCTGACCTTCTTCTATCGCGAATTGCCGGAATTGGTGCGTGAAGGCCGCGTGTTTTTGGCGCAACCGCCGCTTTATCGCCTGCAAGCCGGCGGCGTTTCGGTTTATGCCATGGATGATGCGGATCGCGAACGCGTGCTGAAAGCGCGGTTCAAATCCAACCAGAAGGTGGAGGTCAGCCGCTTCAAGGGGCTTGGTGAAATGCCGCCCGCCGCACTCAAGGAAACCACCATGGACCCGAAGAAGCGCACCTTGCTTCGCGTCATGCTGGCACCGGAAGACCGTTCCTTCACCAATGAAAGGGTGGAGGAATTGATGGGCCGCCGCCCGGAATTGCGCTTCCGCTTCATTCAGGAAAATGCCGGGCGCATCGCCGCCGAAGCGCTGGATGCGTGAAGGAATTTATCCCGCAAAAGCCTGGGTGCGCACCAGCCGCGCATAAAGCCCATCGGCTTCCATCAGCGCCTGATGCGTGCCCTGTTCCACGGCGCGCCCGCCATCCATCACCACAATGCAATCCGCATCGCGCACGGTCGCCAGGCGATGCGCGATGACCAGCGTGGTGCGGCCTTGGCGCAGCCGTGCGAGGGCTTCCTGCACCAGGGCCTCGTTTTCCGCATCCAAGGCGCTGGTCGCTTCATCCAACAACAGCACGCGCGGATCACGCAGCAACGCGCGCGCAAGCGCCAGGCGCTGGCGCTGCCCACCCGATAGCCGATTGCCGCCGGGGCCGAGTTCTGTCTGATAGCCCGCCGGCAAGGCGCTGATGAAATCATGCGCTGCGGCGGCGCGCGCTGCCACTTCAACCTGCTCCGCTGTCGCGCCGGGTCGGCCACAGGCGATATTGGCAAAGGCCGTGTCTTCAAAAATCACTGCATCCTGGCCGACATAGGCGAGCGAATCGCGCAAGCTTTCAAGGCTGATGGTGCGGATATCCACGCCATCCAGCAGCACCTGCCCTTCGGTCACATCATAAAGCCGCGGCACCAGCGCAAGTGCAGTGGATTTCCCCGCGCCGGAGGGGCCAACCAGCGCGACTGTCTGGCCTGGTTCGGCGGCGAAGCTCAGGCCGGCAAGTGCGGCATCCGGCACGCCTTCATAGCGAAAGCCGACAGCATCAAAGGCAATGCGCCCACCGCCCGCCGGCAGCGCCATGGGGCTTGCGGGGCTGGTGATTTGGCGCGGTGTGTCAATCACGCCAAAGACACGCGCGAGGCCGGCAAGCCCTTCCTGCAAGGCTGAATTCAAGGATCCCAAGGCGCGCACCGGGCGGGCCGCGATCAGCACCGCGGCGACAAAGCCGGTGAATTCGCCAATCGTTCCCTGCCCGCTTGAAACCCGAAAGCCCACCACGGCAAGCACCGCCGCCACTGCGATCCCGCCCAGCACTTCCAGCATGGGATCAAGCGATGCTCGGGTCCGTTGAATGCCGAAAATCGCCTCTCGCAGCCGCGTGAAAAGCGTATTGGCGCGCGCTTCTTCGGCGGCTTCCAGCCGATAGCTGCGCACCACCCGCGCCGCGCCAAAGCTTTCCGTGAGCCTGGTTGCCGCATCCCCCACACGATCCTGCATGCCGCCCGATGCGCGGCGAATGCGCTTGCCAAGCTTCAGGATGGGCACAATCGCGATGGGATAAAGCAATGCTGCGATCAAGGACATTTGCCAATCAAGCCAAAGCATGGAGCCCACCAGGCCGATCAGCGTCAGGACATCGGCGATGGCATTGATGGATCTTTGCAGCGCTTCGCGGATCAGCCCGGCATCGGTGGTAAAGCGCGCGGCATGGCGCGCCGGCGCATCCCGCGCCACGGTCGCCAGATCAGCGCGCGTCAGCGCCTTGAACAAATCGCGCTGGAGGTTTTCCACCACGCGCAGCACCACGGATTGAATGGCCACCGCCTGGCCGAATTGCGCGAGCGCCTTGAAGGAGGTGACAGCCACAATCACAATCGGGATCAGCCAGACCACACGCTGATCGCCCGAGGTGAACAGGTCAAAGGCCTGCTGAATGACAATCGGATAAAGCGCGGTGGCGCCAGAGACGCCAAGCGTGCAAAGCAGCGCAAGCAGGATGCCCCTGCCATGCTGACGGACATAGGAATGCCAAAGCCGAAGCGTCAGCCCGCGGGTCGAGGTATCATTCATGTTGCGCCGCTTATAGCGCCGCCTGGGCCGGTTACCATAAGGGGTTGCACAGCAGGCTGCATGGTGATAGTTCTTGTTATGTTCCTGTTGGGCGTGGTCGGATCCCCATTTTGCCGCGCCAACCCGTGGAGTTCGGGGGAAGGGCTGCCCTTCCCCCGCCCTCTCTTGCGCGCCGCGCCCCTCTCTTGCAGGTTGCCTTCGTGTTGAACGCGCTCCGCCGCCACGCTTCCCTCGTGGTTATTTTCCTGATTGCCGTGACTGCCGGGCTTGCCACCTGGCAATTGCGGGGCGCGGAAGCCTTCATGGCCGCGCTTTGGCATGCCTGGGACTTGTTTCTGTTCATCGTCCCGTCCCTGGTGGCGGGGCTGCTTTTGGCCTCGGCACTTCGGCAATTGCTCTCCCCGGATGCGCTGGCGCGCTGGATGGGGGCGGAAAGCGGGATTTTCGGGCTGTTCATCGCAACCCTGGTCGGCACGCTTTCCCCCGGAGGCCCCATGGCGGCCTTTCCCCTGGTGCTGGTGCTGGCCGGCGCGGGGGCGGATAAGGGGGCGCTGGTCGCCTTCATCCTGGCCTGGTCGCTCAATGGCTTTCAGAAGCTGTTGGTCTATGAGGCGCCTTTGCTCGGCCTTGATTTCGCGCTGCTGCGCACGCTGATCACCTTCCCCATGCCGATGGTTGCCGGCTGGCTGGCGCGGCGCATCCCGATCACCTGGGAAGCACCGAAATGACGGCGCCGCAGATCATTCTGTGGGTGATTGCGCTCGCCGTAATGGCGCTTTGCCTGCGCCGAGGCGTCCCTCAGGCCAAGCGCGCGGTGGTGGAAACCAATCGCGGCTTTTGGCGCATCCTGCCGATGTTTTGCGTGGCGCTGCCCATGGCGGCGTTTTTGTCGGAGCTGGTGCCGGCGGATATCGCCACTGACTGGCTTGGGGATGATTCGGGGCTTTCGGGCATTATGATCGCCTCCCTCGCCGGCGGGGTGATGCCGGGCGGGCCCTTCGTCACCTTTCCGCTGGTGATCACCTTCAGCAAGGCCGGCGCGGGGGTGGCGCAAATGACGGCGCTGCTCACGGCCTGGTCGGTCTATGCGCTGCACCGGATATTGACCTGGGAATACCCGGTGCTGGGCTGGCGCTTTGTGGCGCTGCGGCTCGCGTCGTCCTTTTTCCTGCCCGTGCTGGCGGGCTTGATCATGCAGGCGCTGCTGCCGTTTTTTGCGATCAATTTGGCGGCGCCTTGAGGGGTTTCACCCTGGCGCGCCGCGCACCACTCAGGCATTTAGGCGCCGATGGAACCCGCCGCCCCCGTATCGGAATGGTCAGCCCTGCTCGCTTTGCGCGATAGCGCGGGCGCTACCTTGCCCGAAGGCCCGCTTGGCGCGCTATTTGGCCCGGTGCTGGCGGCGCCCGCCGCGCCTGATGGCTGCCGGGTGATTGGGCGCCTCGCGCAAACGCTGGATGGCCGCATCGCCACCACCGCCGGGTCAAGCCAATGGATCGGCGGGCCGGGCGATATTCTGCACACGCATCGGCTGCGCGCCCTTTGTCATGCCGTAGTGGTGGGCGCGGGCACGGTGCGCCATGACAATCCGCGCCTGACCACGCGCGAAGTGCCGGGGCCCGATCCGCTGCGTGTGGTGCTGGATACGGATCGCAGGCTCTCGTCCGATTACGGCATTTTCCAGGGCGGGCCGCCGACGCTGCTGGTTTGCGCCGCGGATGCTGGCGGGGCTGACCATCACGGCATGGCCGAGGTTTTGCGCCTGCCACGCGTTGCCGGCGGGGGCCTCGCCATTCCGCCCTTGCTCGCGGCGCTCAAGGCGCGCGGCGCTTCCCGTATTTTCGTCGAAGGCGGCGGGCTGACGGTATCGCGTTTTCTCGCGGCGGGTTGTCTTGATCGGCTGCATGTCACCGTGGCCCCGGTGCTGCTGGGTTCCGGCATCCCGGCCTTTACCCTGCCGGAAGTGGCGCGCATCGCCGATGGGCTGCGCTTTGCCTGGCGCGTGCATGATATTGCGCCGGATATATTGATTGACGCAGCGCTGGATCGCGCGCGGCCCGGAGGCCAGGCATGACAATCGCGCGCGCGCTTTGGACCATTGCCCCAGGGCAGGCGGAACTCCGCGTTGAGGCCCTGCCCGCGCGCGGCGCGGATCAGGCGCTGCTGCATATGCTGGCCTCCGGCATTTCGCGCGGCACGGAACGGCTGGTGCTGGCGGGCAAGGTGCCGGAAAATCAATGGGGCGTGATGCGCTGTCCCTTGCAGGCGGGCGAATTCCCCTTCCCGGTCAAATACGGTTACTCAGCCGTGGCGCGCGTTGCCGAAGGCCCAGCGGCGTTGCAGGGCAAGCGCGTGTTCTGCCTGCATCCGCATCAGGATGTTTTCCTCGCCCCTGCCGCCATGTGCATCCCCATCCCGGATGGGGTGCCGGATAGCCGCGCCGTGCTTGGCGCCAATATGGAAACCGCGCTGAATATCCTGTGGGATGCACAACCTTTGCCCGGAGAGCGTGCGCTGGTGATTGGCGCGGGTGTGGTGGGGCTGCTGGTGGCCTATTTGTTGGCGCGCATCCCGGCCATGGCGGTGACCATCATTGACCCCGATGCTTCCCGCCGCGCCATCGCGGAAAAACTGGGCGTGGCCTTTGCTGCCCCGGAAGCCGCCCCGGCGGACCAGGAATTGATCATCCATGCCAGCGCCAATCCCGCCGGGCTGCGTCAGGCTTTGCAATGCGCCGCCTTTGAAGCGCGCATCATCGAAGCTTCCTGGTTCGGCGCGCAGGAAGTCGCACTGCCTTTGGGCGAGGCGTTTCATTCCCGCCGCCTCCGCCTGATCTCAAGCCAGGTCGGCGCTGTCGCACCCGCAATGCGTGGGCGCCGCAGCTTTGGCGAACGCATGGCCCAAGCACTCGGCCTACTGGCGGACCCGGCGCTGGAGGCGCTGATCGGCCCCGCCACGCGGTTTGAGGATTTGCCCAAGGCGCTGCCCGGCCTGCTCAACCCAGCGCCGGGGCAGCCCGCGCCGCTTTGCCCCCTTGTCACCTATGGTGCATGAAGCGCCGAACCGCACAGGAACAACCACGCCCATGTTCAGCCTGACCGTTGTTGATCACGTCATGATCGCCCATTCCTTCCGCGGCGCGGAATTCGGCCCCGCCCAGCGCCTGCATGGCGCCACCTTCATTGTGGAGGCGGAGTTTCGCGCCCCGAAGCTCGACCCTCTGAACCTGCTGGTGGATATCGCCGCCGCCAAGGTGGAGCTTCGCCATATTCTGGACGGGTTTGATTATCGCAATCTGGATGCGGAACCGATTTTCGCCGGGCAGAACACCACGACCGAATATCTCTGCCTGCATATCCATCGCTGCCTGTCGGCTGCCTTGGCTGAGGGCAAGCTTGGCGCCGGCGGCAAGGCTGTCACGGGCCTCAAGGTGCTGCTGCGCGAAAGCCATATCGCCTGGGCGGCTTATGAAGGGGCGCCGGGCGAGGAGCCTGCGGCTTGAGCTGATTGCCACCAAAGCCTCGCTTGCAAGCATTGCAAGCATTGATTACAGTGCTTGCATTAGATAAGGGGCTTTTGATGGCGAGCATCACCATCCGCAATCTGGATGAGGCGCTGAAGCGCAGCCTGCGTATTCGCGCCGCCGAACATGGCCGGTCCATGGAAGAAGAGGCGCGCGATATCCTCCGCCAGGCCATGAGCCGCCCTGCCCCCACCGCCGATCTGGGGCAGGCCATCCATCGCCGCTTCGCCGCAATCGGCGGCGTTGATCTGGACCTGCCGCCGCGCGAGGCCATGCCGGCACCGCCGCGCCTTGATTGAAGCGCCTCCATGATCTTGCTGGATACAAATGTGGTCTCCGAACTCATGCGCCCCGCACCATCCGAAGCCGTGCTGGCTTGGTTCGCCGCGCAGCAAGCATCCGATTTGTATTTGAGCGCGATTGGGGAGGCTGAATTGCGCCGCGGCGCTGCCATGCTGCCGGAGGGCAAGCGGCGCGCCCAATTGATGGCCGCGATAGATGCCATGATCATCGAGGACTTCGCCGGCCGCATCCTGCCTTTTGACAGCGCTGCCGCCCATGCCTTTGTGCATGTATTTCTGGAACGCCGCGCCGCGGGCCGCCCGATCAGCTTCGCCGATTGCCAAATCGCCGCCACCGCCCGCGCCCAAGGTGCCGCCATCGCCACGCACAATACCGCCGATTTTGCCGGTTGCGGCATAGCGGTGATAGACCCTTGGGCGCATCAGTAAGGTACCCGAAGCATCACATGACCGGCGCCATCCACCTCCTCGTCCCCGCGCCCTTCAGCGCGATTTCTGGCGGCTATATCTATGACCGCCGCATGGTCGAAGGGCTGCGTGTACTTGGGCAAGAAGTGCGTGTGGTGGAATTGGCCGGGCGCCATCCTTTCCCGGATGATGCGGCCACTGAAGCCGCGCGCACTGCCTTGGCCGAAATCCCCCCCGATGCACGCATGGTGATTGATGGCCTGGGGCTGCCAAGCTTTTTGCCGTTGGCCGATGAATTGACGAGGCGCGGTGCAACGGCGCTGATCCATCACCCAACCGCCTTGGAAACCGGTGCCCCTGAGGGCCAGCGCCAAGCCTTGAAGGCCGCCGAACGCGTATTGTTCAGCGCTTATGCGCGCATCATCACCACATCAACCCTCACGGCGCGGGATTTGCCGGAAGGATTTGGCGTGGACCCCGCGCGCATCACGGTTATTGAACCAGGCACGGACCCCGCGCCGCGCGCGGTGGGTTCCGCTGGCCCCGGCTGCGCCATTTTGAGTGTCGGTATGTTGGTTCCTCGCAAAGGGCATGATGTGCTGTTGCGTGCCCTCGCGCGGCTTACCGATCTTGATTGGTCGCTCGCCATTGCCGGGGATGCCACGCGCGATCCTGTCCATGCCGATGGTCTGCGTGCGCTGGCCGCCGAGCTTGGCATTGCGCAGCGCGTGCGCTTCCTGGGCGCTTTGCCGGATGCGGCGCTGGATGCGGAATATGCGCGCGCCGATCTATTCGCGCTCGCCACACGTTATGAAGGCTATGGCATGGCGGCAGCGGAAGCCATGGCGCGCGGCCTGCCTTTGGCCATTACCGCGGGCGGCGCCATTGCGGAAATTGTGCCGGAAGCGGCGGCAGTAGTGGCGGCGGTGGATGATCACAATGCGCTCTCTCGCGCCATGCGCCGACCAATCTTTGATACCACGCTCCGCGCCGACATGGCCGAAGCTTCCTGGCGGGCAGGGCAGGCGCTGCCGCGCTGGCCGGATCGTGCCGCCGCGTTCTTGAAGGCGCTTACACCATGACCGAGAGCTTTGACGGCGATTGGCTCGATCTGCGGGAACCCTATGACGCGGCGGCGCGCAATCCCGAATTGGCGGCGATGCTCGCGGCATCCCTGCCGGCACGGCCCCGCCTGCTTGATCTTGGCGCCGGGACCGGCAGCTTGCTCCGCTGGCTTGGCCATTTCATCGGGCGCGCGCAAAGCTGGACGCTGGTGGATAGCGACGCCGAATTGATCTCTCGCGCGTTTGATACCATCGCGGAACGGGCCGAGGCGGTGGATTGGCCTGTGACGCAACCCGGCCGCAGCGCGCTTTTGGTGCATGCGCCGCATGGCGCCTGGCGCGTTGAAGCGATCCTTGCCGATCTTGCCGCGGCACCCGCCAATCTGCCGCTGGAACGCGTGGATGCGGTGGTGAGCACGGCGCTTTGCGATCTGGTCTCACGCGGTTGGGTGGAAGCCATGGCGGCTGCTTGTGCTGCGCGTCGCCTGCCTTTCTACGCCGCTTTGAATGTGACCGGGCGCGAACGCTTCAGCCCACCGCACCCCGCCGATGCTTTGGTGGCACGTGGTTTTCGTCGAGATCAGGCGCGCGACAAGGGTTTTGGTGGCGCATCACTTGGGCCGCAGGCGCCCGCCGTGATGGCGGAGGCCTTTGCCGCGCATGGCTATGCCATTCATCGCGCGCCGAGTGATTGGGTGGTGGATCGCCGCGCGCGCGCCTTCACGCGCAGCATTGCCGATGGCCACGCCATGGCCGCGTTGAATTGGGAAAGGCGCGGCGCTGACGCCGTGCTGGATTGGCTCGAAACACGGCGCGACCAGGCCGATGCCGGGCAGCTTGGCGTACGCATCGGTCATCAGGATTTCCTCGCCCTTCCTCCTGCAAGGTAGTTGAACATGCCCCTTTTGCTTGGCTGCATCGCGGATGATTTCACCGGGGCGACGGACCTCGCGAATACGCTGGTCAAGGGCGGCATGACCGCCGTGCAGGTGATTGGCGTGCCGACCGGGCCGCTGCCGGAAGCCGATGCGATCATCATCGCTTTGAAATCACGCACCGCGCCGGTCGGTGACGCGGTGGCGCAATCAATCGCCGCTTGTGATGCGCTGCTCGCTGCCGGCGCCAAGCAGATTTTCTGGAAATATTGCTCGACCTTTGACAGCACGGATCAGGGCAATATCGGCCCCGTGGCGGATGCGCTGCTGAAGCGCTTGGGTTCAGGCTTTGCTTTGGCCTGCCCGGCTTTCCCGACCAATGGGCGCACGATCTATCTGGGGCATCTTTTTGTCGGCAATGCGCTGCTGAATGAAAGCGGCATGGAAAACCACCCGCTGACGCCGATGACGGATGCGAATCTGGTGCGTGTGCTGGGCCGGCAAACGGATGGCGCGGTGGGGCTGGTGCCCTTCAACACTGTGGAACAAGGCGCCGCTGCTACGCGCCAGGCCATGATGCGCTTGGCCGAACAAGGGCGACGCTACGCGATTGTGGATGCGGTGACGGATCAGCATTTGCTCGCGATTGGCGAAGCGGCAGCGCAGCATGCGCTGATCACCGGCGGATCAGGTATTGCGATGGGGCTCCCTGAGAATTTCCGCCGCGCCGGTCTGCTGCCTGCACGGGGCAATGCTGCAAGCCTGCCGCCCATGCAGGGCATGGCCGCCGTAGTGGCGGGGTCTTGTTCGCGCGCCACACTCGGGCAGATTGGCCTCGCGCGGGATCATGTGCCGGTGCTGGAATTGGATGCGCTGGCAACGCCGGATGCGGCGACCTTGACCGCGCAAGCACTCGAATGGGTCGCGGGCAAATTATCCGCTGATCGCCCGGTGGTGATTGCCGCCAGCGCGCCGCCGGAAAAAGTCGCCGCCTTGCAGGCGAAGCTTGGCCGAGATGCCGCCGGCGCGCTCATTGAAGCCGCCATGGCCACGATTGCGGAGGGGTTGGTCGCGCGCGGCGTGGGCCGCCTAGTGGTGGCGGGCGGTGAGACCTCCGGCGCCGTGGTGCAGCGGCTTGGCGTGACGGCGCTCCGCATCGGTCCTGAGATTGATCCTGGCGTGCCCTGGACTTTCGCCGAACCGCGCGGGCTGCATCTGGCGCTGAAATCCGGCAATTTCGGTGCGCGTGATTTCTTCCTGAAAGCTTTCGACCATGGATGAGGCCGCGCTGCGGAGCCAACTGGCCGCGCTTGGCGCTTCCCTTTTTGCGCGCGGCTATTCGGTGGGGACAGCGGGCAATATCAGTGTGCGCCTGCCCGATGGCTATCTGATGACGCCGACCAATTCCTGCCTTGGCCGGCTTGACCCCACGCGAATCTCGAAGCTCGCGCCGGATTTTTCGCATGTATCGGGTGACAAGCCCTCCAAGGAAGTCTTCATGCATCGCGCGGTATTGCTGGCGCGGCCCGATGCCGGGGCAGTGGTGCATTTGCATTCAACCCATGCCACCGCCATCGCTTGCCTCGCCGCGCCTGGGGAGGTCGCGCCGATCCCGCCGCTCACACCCTATTTCGTGATGCGTGTCGGGCGGCTTTTGCCGGTGATCCGCTATTACCGCCCAGGCGATGGGGCGATGGAAAATGACATTCACGAGGCCACCAAAACCGCGAAGGCTGTGCTGCTGGCCAATCACGGCCCGGTGGTATCGGGCCGCACATTGGAAGATGCCGTGCATGCGGCGGAGGAATTGGAAGAAGCTGCAAGGCTCGCGCTGCTGTTGCGCGGTGCCGGCGCGCGCAGCCTGACGCCCGCGCAGGTGGATGATCTGCTGACAACCTTCGGCTGAACCATGTGGATCATGATTGCCGCACCCTATACCAGCGGCGGCGCAGATGCCGCGTTGCACGCGGCAAGGCTGGCGGAAATGAACCGCGCGGCCCTTGCGCTGCTGCGGCTCGGTGGGGAAAGCCAAGGCGCGGATCAGGAAGTCGCGCGCTTCGCGCAAGCGGGGAAGCCAGTGTATTATGCGCTGACGGACATTCCGCCTGTCTGACTGAAGGAGAGCCCGATGCAGCTTGATCCCGTCTTCGCCGCGCCCGGGCGTTTCCTGAAGGGCAATATCCATACCCATTCCACCCTTTCTGACGGCAAGCGCGCGCCAGAGGATGTGGTGGAAACCTATCGCCGTGGTGGCTATGATTTCATGGCGCTGACCGATCATTTCATGGCGCGCTATGATTTCCCCATTGCCGATACGCGCCGCTTCCGCGCCCCCGGCTTCACCACCTTGCTGGGCGCGGAAGTCCATGCGCCGGCAACCTCACTCGGGGAGATTTGGCACATATTGGCGGTGGGTCTGCCGCTGGATTTCGCGCCAACCCCGCCCGAGGAAAGCGGGGCGGCGCTCGCGCAACGCTGCGCGGGTGCGGGCGCCTTTGTCGCCATTGCCCATCCCGGCTGGTATGGGCTGACGGCCGATGATGGGCATAGCATCGCAGCGGCCCATGCGGTTGAAATCTACAACCACACCAGCCAGGTGCGGACCGATCGTGGCGGCGGCGCCTTTCTGGCGGACCGGCTTTTGACCGATGGCAGGCGCGTATCGCTGATTGCCGTGGATGACGCGCATTTCGCCTGTGAGGATTGGTTCGGCGGCTGGGTCATGGTGAAGGCGACCGAGAATGAACCGGAAGCGCTGCTGGCCGCGCTCAAGGCCGGGCATTTCTACGCAAGCCAAGGCCCGCGCATCGAAGGTATTCTCTGGGGTGAGGGCAGCGTTGAGGTACAATGCAGCCCGGCTTCCAGCATTATGGTGCTCGGGCGCGGATCATCGGCGGCGCAATCCGTGGCGCCCTTGCAGACAAGGGCGGTGCTGCCACTTGCGAAGCTGCGTGAAGGTGGCTTTGCGCGTGTGGTGGTGGTGGACGCTGCCGGTAAGCGCGCCTGGTCCAACCCGCATTATTTTGCGTAACCATAATTTCATAATGGCTGCCGACCATTGACGCTTTACCTTTTAGTCTGACGTGGTGCGCCCAAGATCGCGGCAATTGAGCGCTCGGATAGCATTCTGCCCCCTATGCGCTGGCGCGGCCTTCGTTCTGTCGGATCCGCTTCGCGATTCAGTGAACACCCTAAGTTGGTCCAGTTAAGCTTTGGGAAATGAGGCGCCGCGAAAATGGGCAGAACGCGGCGCTGATGTGATAGTATGTAAAGAGATTCCTTAGCCTGAATGGACAAAAGATTTTCGTTTCGCAGTGTGCCTGGTCACCTTTTAGCAAGGACAGTGCGTGCATAATGGCGCGGTCTCACGAAAGGAGTACGCCAGACAATGCGTATCAGAATTGCCCCTCTTTTGCTTACCATCCTGATGACAATCGGGGCGGTCAATGCCGGTGCCGCCATTTATGCCTGGGTGTCGATGCGCCACAATGCGCAGAGCTTCACCGAAATCAAGGCGAATGCGGTTGCACCGCTGATTGATCTCAAGGCACTGTCGGATGCCTATGCGGTGTTTGTCGTGGATGCATCGCACAAGATGCGCAACGGTAATTTCACCTGGGAAGAAGGTGCCGCCAGCCTTGCCGATGCGGTGAAGAACATCAATCGTGCCTGGTCGGCGCTCAGCAGCGCAGCATTGCCGCCAAGTGTGCAGGAAGCCTTTGCCCAGGCGCGCGAACGTCGCCCCCCGGCGGAACAGGTAACGCAGGATCTGGTGCGCATTGCCGCCGCCAAGAACAGCGCTGCGCTTGAAACGCTCATCAAGGAACAGCTTTACCAGGCGATTGACCCCTTCACGGAATCGATCGGCGGCATGATGGACACCATCGTGGCCGAAACCAATGACAAGGTTGCCACTGAAGTGACTTCTGTTAATCAGGCAACGCTAATCATCGCGCTGATGGGGCTTTTCTCGCTTGCTGCGCTGATCGCTGCCGGTTGGGTTGTTGTGGCCCGTGTGACCCGTCCGCTTGGGGCGCTTGCCGCCGGCATGGAAAGCATGTCGAAGGGTGATCTTTCCAAGGAATTCCAGGGTACGGAACGCCAGGATGAAGTGGGTGAGATGGCGCGTGCCGCCACCGTCTTCCGCGAAGGCCTGGTGGAAGCGGAAAAGCTGCGGGCCGCGGAAGCAACCCGTGGTGCGGAAATGGAAGCCGCACGCCGCGCTGCTATCCAGGCCATCGCCGGCGATCTGGATCGCGCGGTTGGCCAATCGGTCGGCACGCTTTCCGAAAGCACCTCCATGCTGGTCGAGGAAGGGACCAAGGTCGCCTCCGTCACGGATGCAACCCTCGCCCAGGCGCGTTCCGCCGCGCATGAGGGGACTGAGGCCAATCACGGCATTCAATCCGTCTCCGCCGCGGCTGAGGAGCTTACGGTCGCGATTTCCGAAGTCTCCAACCGCGTGACCGCCGTGGCGCAAACCGCGCGTGGTGCGGCGGAACAGGCTGATCGTGTCAGCAGCCTCGTGGATGGGCTGAATGCGGCATCTGTGCGCATCAATGATGTCACGGGGCTGATCGGCACCATCGCCGCGCAGACCAATCTGCTGGCGCTTAATGCCACGATCGAATCGGCCCGCGCCGGTGAAGCAGGCAAGGGCTTCGCGGTGGTGGCTTCAGAGGTGAAGAACCTGGCCGCGCAATCGGCCAAGGCGACCGAGAGCATCCAGACCGAAATCGGCGCCATGCAGACCATCATCGGCGATGTGGTCGGCGTGATCGGCGATATCGTGGCGCGCATCAGCCAATTGGATGGCGAAAACACCGCCATTGCTGCGGCGGTGGAAGAACAATCCGCCACGACGGCGGAAATCGCCACCAGCCTACGCAATGCCGCCAAGGCGGTGGATGGGCTGGAAGGTTCCATCGGTCGGGTCTCCGGCATGGCGGAAGATGCCGGCAAGGCCATGGGGAGCATTACCGTGGCCAGCCGCACGGTGGCTGAAGAAGCGGTTCAGCTCCGCGAAGCGACCCAGGCGCTGATCAAGCGGCTGCAAGCGGCCTGATCAAGCCAAAGCCCACTCCGAAAAGGCGGCGGTCCCTCTGGGGCCGCCGCTTTTCTTTTGGCGAGGCGGCCAGACGCTGGATACCCCCTGTGCCAATATAAGAAATGTTTCTTAATTCAAGGACATAGCCACTGCGCCAATGGCAGGCGTGTTTGATATGCAGGTAGGTTGCTAAGCAGCGAATCCTTTGAAAGACTGTGGCATGAAAGTCACCACACTGTGACCTTGCCCCAATTTCGCCAAAAGTCTCAGACCAAATTCCTAAAACACCTATTCCTCGACAAGGGCTTTCAGCTAATCACGCCCGGTTTCAGAAAGTTACAGCCTCCTGGCTTGTTCACGGGAGCGTCACCGGCTTACCTCCCTCCATAGAACGCTTGAGCGTCACGTCTAAATGGGGGCTTTGAACGGATATGAAGACAAGCAGGCTTGTCGCGACCGCTTTTGTCGCTCTTGGTGTCGCCTTGGCGTCCAATTCTTCCTTTGCCAGTCAGGCGAAACCGCAAGCCGCCGCCCAGCGACAACAGGCTGCCCAGCCCGTTGCGGCGCGGCCCGCCAAACCCACCACGGCAAGGCCCGCCAAACAAGCGCAATCAAATCGTCAGGCGTCGCGGCCAGTCGTCGTTCAGGCGCAGCGTGTCAGCACCAATCAGGCGGTTCATCCCGCGCGTCGGCCAACCTCCCAAGCGCAGCGCATTGCCAATGCCAATCCGGGCGGCATTTCCTGCGTGCCCTATGTGCGCCAGGCCACCGGCGTGGCCATTCGTGGCAATGGCGGTGATTGGTGGCATAACGCTGCCGGTCTTTACGCGCGTGGCCATGCACCTGAAGTGGGCGCCATCCTGGCCTTTGCCCGCACCGGACAGATGCGTTCCGGTCACGTGGCCGTGGTACAGGAAGTGGTCAGCGCGCGTGAGATCTTGATCCATCATGCAAATTGGGCCGGCCCTGGCATTCGTCGCGGGTCCATCATGCGTGATGTCTCGGTGATTGATGTGTCCCTGAACAATGATTGGTCGTCGGTGCGCGTTCAGGTGGGTCGGGACCAGGAAAGCCTGGGCCGCATTTATCCAATCCAGGGCTTCATCTATGACCGCCCGGATAATGGCTATTTTCGCACCGCAGCGACGCCCCGGCCCGGTGGCCCGTTGCTCGCCAATGCGCGCTCACTCCGCCCGGATGATGTGCGGGGCTTTGAAGAAGTGGCGCAGGCGCAGCCGCGCCGCTGATACCTAATCCTCATCTGTCTTTCCCGGTGCGGCTTTCGCCTTGAAGCCACGCCCGGCCATGACCGCGTCTTCGCCAAAGCGCGCGCGCAAGGCCTCCATGGCTTTCCAGCGCGCGGCGCGGCGTGGCGCCTCCGGGTCCGCCAGATCGCCGCGATCCGCCTGATCCGCCGGCGCCAAGGGCTGGGCGCCAATGCCAATAAGCCGAAACGCGGTACCATCGGCTTCCTTCTGCAATAATGGCCGGGCGGCGGCGAAAATCACCTCCGGCAATAGGCTTGGTTCCGCGAGGCGC
Source organism: Roseomonas sp. (assembly GCA_044235135.1). GTDB lineage: Bacteria > Pseudomonadota > Alphaproteobacteria > Acetobacterales > Acetobacteraceae > Neoroseomonas. The sequence continues at coordinate 17,215 of JBIIIE010000012.1, forward strand.
TGAGACCGGGTCCGCAGCGCGAAATCGGCAGCCTTCAGCTTCAGCACCACGCCGCCCGCCGCCAGCCCCTTTTCCTTGAGCCTTCGCGCGAGCTTTTCACAAAGCCGCCAAAGCGGCGCTTCAAGCGCCGCCAGGGCCGTGATATCCGCATCAAAGGTGGTCTCGGCGCTGATGCTTTTGGTCTCTCGGCTTGGGTTGACCGGCCGGTCATCCTCACCCCGCGCGCGTGCCGCCAAGGCCGGGCCATCGGCGCCGAAACGGGCCAGGGCGGCGCGGGCATCCAAGGCGGCCAATTGCCCAAGGCGGACAAACCCCGCCGACGCCAGGCGCTTGGCCATGGCCGGCCCCACACCGGGCAGGACCGCCACCGATTGCGGCGCCAGCCAGGCGGCGGCCTCCTGCGCGCCGATTACGGCAAAGCCCCGCGGCTTGTCGCGTTCAGCGGCCAATTTCGCCATCAGCCGATTGGCCGCCAAACCTACTGAGACCGTGACACCAACCTCACGCTCCACCGCCTGGGCGAAGCGCGCCAGCACCGCGGCAGGGGGTGCATTGTGCAACGCCTCGGTGCCCCGCAGATCGAGCACCGCTTCATCAATCGAAAGTGGCTGCACCAAGGGCGTGAGCGCTTCCATCATGGCGCGGATGCGCGCGCCCTCGCGAGCGTATTTGGCGATATCGGGCTTGATCACCACGGCATCGGGACAGGCGGCGCGCGCCTTGAACATGGGCATGGCGCTCCGCACGCCAGAAAGCCGCGCGATATAGCAACAGGCCGCGACCACGCCACGTGTGCCACCCCCCACAATCACCGGGCGGGTCGCCAATTCGGGCTGGTCGCGCTTTTCGACGCTGGCATAGAAGGCATCGCAATCAATATGCGCCACGGTCAGGCGGAACAGGTCTGGGTGGGCGATCACGCGCCGAGACCCGCAAGCCGGGCAGCGCGTGAAATCCTCGGCCGCGTGGTGGAAGCAATCGCGGCAAAGTGCGGGCATGATCTAACGCCGAAGCCAGGGCATGGCGGCAAAACAGGCCAGCAGCACGGCATAGATCACGCCTTCAATACTCGCGAAATCCGCGAGCCATTGCTCGGGCGACAGGCCGCGCATGGCGCGTGTCATGGCGATTTCCGCACCGATCAGCAGCGTGAGCCCGAAAAACCCCATCAGCAGGCGCCCGCCCGATTTCGGCGGAATGCCAAAGCGCCGCGCGATCAGTGGCGCGAAATGGAAGATGGCGGCCAGCATGGGGATCGCTTCAAGCGCACTTGCCATCACCACGCCAAGGCGCGGCGCCAGCAGCAATTCGCGCGTGGCACCCAGCAAAAAGCCAATCACATAAAGCAGCAGGAAATAGACCGCCCCGGCTTTGAAACTACGCGTCATCATGGCGCATCCCAAAGCCGCGCAGCACCAAAAACGCCCGAGGAATCGCCATGCTGCGCCTGCACCACGGGCGTGCGCGCCACATCGCCAAAGCCGTGCCGCGCCATCAGCCCCGGCACATCGCGATAGAGATGCGCCATATTGGACAAGCCCCCACCCAGCACGATCACGTCGGGGTCCAGGATATTCGCCATCATCGCCAAGGCCCGCGCCAGCCGATCCGCATGGCGCGCGAGTGCCTCAACCGCGCGCTGATCGCCCGAAGCGGCCCGCGCCGGCAGGGCCGAGGCATCCCGCGCCCCCGGACCATCGCAATCTGCGGCCAAGGCAGGGCCAGACAGGAAGGTT
>JBIIIE010000205.1:0-5586 GCA_044235135.1 Roseomonas sp.
AAAGCGTGTCGCCGGCGATGGCGCTTCATCCGCGCCGTCCTGCTGCGCGGCGAGAGCCCCCGCCGCACGCGCCAAAAGCCAAGCCTTGCGCCGCCCCGAAACCACCGCGCGGCGAGAAACGGAATCGAGCCCTTGGCGTTCCACCTCTCGGCCGATTTCGGCATAGACAAGGCGCGCGGCGCCAATGCCTGGCCGGCAATCCCAGGGTAGGAGCGCAATCCCTGGCCAGGCGCGGCAGTAATGCGCTTCCGCAGCACCCAAAAGCCGCGCCACCACGCGACCCAAAGCGGGGGTGAATTCAGGCTTGGCGATAAGCCCTTCAGCCGTAAGACCTTCTTCTGCCAGCCAGGAAAGCGGCAGATAAACGCGCCCGGCCTTGGCATCTTCGCCCACATCACGGGCGATATTCGTCAGCTGCATGGCAAGGCCAAGATCGCAGGCGCGCGCAATCGCTTCCGGTGAACGCACACCCATCAACAATGTCATCATCGCGCCAACGGTCGCGGCAACGCGCGCGGCATAGGCTTCCAGCGCGGCGATATCCTGATAGAAGCGGCCTTCCGCATCCCAGGCGAAGCCTTCCAACAGCGCCGCCGGCAAGGCGCGCGGCACGCCATATTGTGCGACCACGGCAGCAAAAGCGCGATCCGCCACATGATCCCAGGGCCGTGCCGCATAGGCACCATCAAGGCGCTGATGCAGCAAATTGAGCGAGGCCGCCGGATCATCGCTCATGTCAATCGCGTCATCCGCAACACGGCAAAAGGCGTAAAGCGCGGCAGCGGGGGCAGCGATGCGGCGCGGCAGAAGGAAAGATGCTGCACGAAAGCTTTTTGAACCGCCCGCCAATAGCTTGTTGCAGGCGGCAAGATCCTCGGCAGAAATGCCAATCAATCCAGACATGCGCACCCCTGCATTTTTTTGAATTCAATCATGATTGGCCATCCGGCGCCGGAAACGCCGTGCCCCAAGCGCCACCCCAATCGCGACAATCGGGATGGCGACGCTGGTGACGATTTCCTCGCGCAGCGCAACGCCCGATGTGACCAAACCCTTGGCCAGATAGGCCACCAACCCGACCACGTAATAGGTGATGGCCGCGACCGAAAAACCTTCCACAGCCTGTTGCAGCCGGATCTGCTGACGCGCGCGGCGTTCCATGGAAGCAAGCAAGGCCTGGTTCTGCCTCTCCCGCGTGATATCAACACGGGTCGAGAGAAGCTGCGTGGCGCGTGCGACTCGTTGGGACAGCATTTCCTGCCGCGCTGCCACTGCCTTGCAGGTGTTCATGGCGGGCGCCAAGCGCCGTTCGGTAAATTCGCCGAAGGTCTGCATGCCTTCCATGCGGGTTTCGCGCAATTCCTGAATGCGGTTGCGCACCAATTCGTAATAGGCGGAAGCTGCGGAAAAGCGGAAACGATGGCGCGATTCGCGGCTTTCCGCTTCGGCTGCCATGCGTGTCAGGCGTTGCAGCAGCAAAGGTTCATCGGCTTCCTGCGCTTCCACCAGCGCTGCACTGATTTCCGCCAATTCGCGTTCATGCGCGCCGATCTGTGGTGCGACTTCCTGCGCAACAGGCAGCGCCAGCAGCGCCATGATGCGATAGGTTTCCATCTCCAGCAGGCGCTGCGAAAGCCTACCCGCCTGATAGGGCGACATGCCGCCATCATAAATCAGGAACCGGCTGAACCCATCATCCTGGATACGAAAATCGGTAAAGGCATGCGCCTGACCGCCGGCGAGCGGCCCCCCCACCAGCATGTGGTCACGAAAAAACCGTCGCGAGATTTCGCTGATGGCAAGCGGCACATCCTTGGAAGCCAGCAGCGTGACATGCGCTGCGGCAATCACTTGCCCTGGCAGGGTTTTCAGCCAATCCGCCGGCAGAGCATGAATGGCCGCCGCCGAAAATGGCTCAGGTTCCGCCCCGGCAACCACCACCATGAATCGGCTGAATTCGCCATGCCTTTCCCATTTCAGGCGAAAGGGGCCGAAATCGGCACTATAGTGATTGGCGCCCGGCGCTGGTGGCGGGACTGAAAAACGCTGCGCCAGCGCGCAAAGCGCCGACCAGGACGCATCCGGCGCCGCATCCGCCGCCGGCAGAAGTGCGATCTGGGAAACACGACAGGGCGAGAACAGAATCTCGGGAGGGCGCGCATGCACTTCATCATTGAGTTCCATGCGCTTGGCATAGGAAGGAGGCAGTACGCTATCGAAGCTCATGCCGCCGCCCCAGTGACATGATGCGCCAGGCAAGACCATTCCTTGAGCAGCGCATCGGCAACCCGCTGCGGCGCTTCCTCATGCGCCAAATGACCAAGCCCTTCGAGCGTGATGATGCGCGCGGCGGGCAGAATGGCCTGGACGCGCCGCGCTTGCATCGGCGGCACGGCGGCATCGCGGCTACCCACCATCAGGAAAAGCGCTGGCGCAAGGCGTGGCAGATCACGCAGCAAGGGGCGCAATTCCCATTGCGCCATCATCATCAACGCCGCGCGAATATGGCCGGGATAGCTGAAAAGCCGCGTATATAATTCCACGCCGCGCGGGCCGATATCAGACCCCGTATCGCGCAAAAGCTTGGCCGCCACTTCCTGCTTTGAAGCACGCCAGGCGCAGAGTTTCGAAACAAAGGGCAACCCCACCATGACGCGCGCCGCACGCGTAAAAAATGCCGCATGCTCATCGCCAAGCGGCAGCAGCGCGCCATTCAGGCTGAATATGGCGCGCGGCGCGATCCTGTCATCCAAGGCCATGCGGAGCGCAATCGCTGCACCCGCGGAATGCCCAAGAACAAGATCGGGCGAAACATGAAGCTGCTTCAGCAAGACATGGAGCGCTTCTGAAAAACCCGCCAAGGAAACACGCGCCTGGGGCAGGCTGGTCGTAAAACCCTGCCCCGGCAGATCGGGGGCAATCAAGGTGAAATGCGGCGCAAGTATTGGGGCAAGGTCGCGCCAGCTATGCGTTGATGCCGCAGTGCCATGCAGCAGCAACAGGCAAGGCCCCTGCCCCATGCGCTGCACATGCCATGTCAGCCCACCCGCCTGGACAAATTGGCTCGCGTCACGATTGGGCCAATCCCGCCCATCTCTTTCCCAAATCGGCGAGTCTACGGCTGCTGCCATGACATCAAGGCCCAACCGCCGGCGCACGCGTGGCATTACGCACCGCCGCCGACATGCGCGCGGCATCCGCAAAAGGCAGCGGCACATAGCGCGCGCCCATGGCAGAGGCGAGGTCGCGCGAAAAAGGCTGCGGACGTGGTGCGGTATCAATCAGCAGGGAGGAAATGCGCGAAGCCTTGAATAGCCGCGCCACATCAAGCGCTTCCGCTTCTGCCGTGGCGCGCCCGCCCATGCCATCGCGCGCAACATTGGCGCGGCCATCCGTGAGGGCGACGATCACCGGCGTCTGACCACGCTTGCGGCTGGCTTCCGCCATGGCAAAGCCGGCGGCGATTCCAGCAGAAAGCGGCGTGCCGCCACCACCGGGCAAAGCCGCCAAGCTGCGCTTCGCCCGCACCAAAGAATGTGTCGGTTCAAGCAGCACCTCAGCGCCCCGGCCACGGAAGGCAATCACCGCCACACGATCACGCCGCACATAACAATCCGCGAGCAGCAGTTCCACCGCGCCCTTCGCTTCTGCCAGCCGATGCAAAGCCGCCGATCCGGAAGCATCCACCAGAAAGATCGTGGTGGTTTCGCTATTCTGCCTGTAGCGGCGGATGCGCACATCTTCGCGCCTGATATGCACCAGCGCCGCGTGATGCGGCTTTTCGCGCCGGCGAAATTCCTGCCACGGCGCTGCAACCCGCAGCGTTTCCACCAAGGCCAAACGCAGCCCCGCGCGCCAAGCCGCCGGGCGCGCGCCAATGGGCCTGCCGCGCAGCGCGGAACGTCGCATCATGCCGGATTTGCCTGATTGCGCCGCCTGCCGCGCCATCTGCCGCGCTGCCAAGCCAAGCCCCGCGAGCAAACCTGGCGGGAGGCTCGCTTGCGCTGCCGCGAGAACAAGATCTTCCAATGAAGGTTGATCCTGGCTTTGGGACTGATCTGCCGGCGTGTTTTCCTGTTGTTGTTGCTCTGGCGCCGGGGGCTGTTCCTCTACGGGTGCCTCTGGCAATTGGCGCGCGCGCGGCGCCAGCACCAATTGCGCGGCGAGCGCCGCATCTTCCGGAGCGACCTCAGCGCGGCCAGCCAGCGCGGCTGCGGCGCGGGCACAGCGCAGTGCGAAAACCGGCGCCCGCAATGAAAGAATACCAAGCGCCAGGGCAGCTGCGCAAAAGGCCTGCGGCAAATCAGGCGGTATCCTGATGCGCGCCACTTCTTGCCGTGCGGCTTGGATATCATCCCGTCGCGCGAGCACGGGCTTTATCCCCTTCATCGCATGCGGCGGAATGCTGACATGGAAGGCCAAACGATCAGAAAGCGCTTCCGCTACCTGTTCTTCGTCAGAAGCACCCTCATCCAGGGCAATCAGTGCGAAGCGTGTTGGTTCGGCAAAGGAAATACCTTCACGTGCAACAGTGAGCGCGCCCTGGTCGAGCACCGCTGTGATGCGCGCAATGGTTTGACCCTCCACGCGTTCTGCCATGGGCAGAATGACAACACCGCCATCACTCTCCGCAAGCAAACCGCGTTGCGCGATGGGCCGCCCGCTGCTGAGGCTGGCGGTAAGATCAAGACCACCCAGCAGGCGATTATCCGCAATGCCCATCGGCACACGGCGCCAGAGGGCGCCCTGCGGCATCATTTTACGCAGCGCTTCCAGCCATTCATCCCGAAGCGGATCAGCCGGCCCGCGCAATACCGCGCCACCCAGCCCATCCGGGTCCACCGCAAGCAGCGCCGCCACCTGGAAGGCCATCGCAGTCGCGGTGTCTTCCTGATTTCTGGTGTCTGCTGCCTGCGGCATTTTCGTCATGGGCCAAAGACGTCTTCGAGCGCCTTTTCCACCCGCGTCGTCGCAACCGCTTCGTCCAATGGGTTGCGCCGTAGCCGGTGACGCAGGGCAGAAGGCGCAATACGGCGCAGATGGTCCTTGTTGACTTCACTTTCGCCTTCCAGCGCAGCCAATGCCCGCGCTGCCCTGACAAGGGTCAGTTCTCCACGCAAACCATCCGTACCAAGCGCCATGCACAGCGTCGCCGCCTGTTCAATCGTGCCAAGCGGTAGCGTCACGGAAGACAGGCGCTTGCGACCGGCCAAAATCGCTTCCCGTGTTTGCGTTTCGTGCTTGGACCAATGCTTGATGAAACCGGCGGCATCGCGATCATAGGCATCACGCCGACACACAACCTCCACCCGGCTGGCGAGGTCTTTTGGCGTGCTGACCTCCACCGAAAGCCCGAAACGATCAAGCAATTGCGGGCGCAATTCGCCTTCTTCCGGATTGCCACTACCAATCAACACGAAGCGCGCGGGATGGCGCAGGCTGATGCCTTCACGCTCCACAACATTTTCGCCCGATGCGGCGACATCAAGCAGAAGATCAACCAGGTGATCTTCAAGCAGATTCACTTCATCAATGTAGAGAAATCCGCGATGCGCGGCCGCGAGCAGCCCAGGTTCGAACGCCTTC
>JBIIIE010000206.1:0-5578 GCA_044235135.1 Roseomonas sp.
CCGGATCAGCGCCCGCGCCGATCAGCAGGCCGCGCGCTTCCGCGACCATTTCGGCATAAAGTTCTGCGACCTTCGCCCAATCCAACCGCTCAAGCCGACCCACCAGGCTGCGGACCAAATCAGTCGCCGGTGGCGCCACCAGAAAGCCAATCGCGGAAGCCACACCCGCGCCAAGCGGCACCAGCACGCGCTTGATCTTCAGCAAGCGCGCCAAATCACACGCATGCACCGGCCCCGCACCACCAAAGGCAATCAGCGTAAAGCGGCGCGGATCGCGGCCCTTTTCCGCCATATGCATGCGGGTTGCCGCCGCCATGGTCTCATCCACAATGCGGCGAATACCAAGTGCGGCATCATCGGCGCTCACGCCAAGTTTCGCGGAAAGATCACCACTCACGGCGCGCGTCACGGCGGGCAGATCAAGCGCCATTTCGCCGCCGAGGAAATAGGCGGGATCAAGCCGGCCCAGCACCAGATCGGAATCGGTGACGGTGGGCTCAACCCCGCCGCGCCCGTAGCAGATGGGTCCCGGCTTGGCGCCGGCGCTGCGCGGGCCGACTTTCATCAGCCCCGATGCAGGATCAACCCGCGCGATGGAACCACCACCCGCGCCGATTTCGATCATATCCACCACGGATACTTTCAACGGCAGGCCAGAACCCTTTTGAAAGCGCCGCACGCGCCCTGCCTCGAAATCAAATTTGCGATCCGGCGCGCCATTCTGGATCAGGCACATCTTGGCCGTGGTGCCGCCCATGTCATAGGAAATCACCTGATCAAGCCCGGCCCGTTGCGCGAGCCATGATGCCGCCATGGCCCCCGCCGCCGGCCCGCTTTCAATCAGCCGGATCGGATAATCCTTCGCCTCCTGCACTGAGGCAATGCCACCGCCTGAGAGCATCACATACAGCGCCCCCGTCACGCCCATCGCGGCGAGGGATGCTTCCAGCTTATCCAAATAGCGCCGCATGCGCGGTTGCACATAGGCATTGGCGCAAGCGGTGCTGATGCGTTCAAATTCGCGAATTTCCGGCGCCACGGCGGAAGACAGCGTCATGGCCAGATCGGGGTAAAGCCCGCGAATAATCTCAGCCGCGCGGCGTTCATGGCGCGGGTCGCGCCAGGCATGCAAAAAGCCAATCGCCAGTGCTTCAACCTTTTCCACTTCCACCAATTGCCGTGTCGCGGCCACCAGTGCGGCTTCATCAAGCGGCAGCAGCACCTGGCCCTGCACATCCAGCCGTTCCGGCACTTCCAAGCGCAAATGGCGCGGCACCAGCGTGGGCGGTGCTTCCAGGAAAAGATCGTATAAATCGTAGCGGATTTCGCGCCCGATTTCGATGGAATCACGAAAGCCATCGGTGGTGAGCAAGCCCACCTTGCAGCCGGTGAGTTCAATGATGGTATTCGTCACCAGCGTCGTGCCATGCACAATACTGTGCAAATCGCCGGGCTTCAGGCCGGTTTCTTCCAAAAGCCGCGCAATGCCTGCGACAATCGCTTCCGATGGATCATCCGGCGTGGTCAGCCGCTTGCCGGTCGCCACCAGATTGCGCGCGGGATCGTGCAGAACGAAATCCGTGAAGGTGCCACCGACATCAACGCCGATGCGTGCTGTGGCACTCATGGCTTGGCTCCGTAATCACGCGAAGCCCCTGCGGGCGAGACATAGCCATCGCGAATATCGGCGGCGAGTGCTTCAGGATCACGCGTGGCGGGGTCCCCGTAACCGCCGCCGCCAGGATAAAGCAACGTCACGCGCGTGCCGGGCGAAACCGTGGTGCGGGATTTCGGATGCGGGCGCGTGCCATCATCAAAGGCAATCACCGCCGCACCGCCCGCGGCGCCGCCCAAAACGCCCTGCGCCGGATGGTCGCGCCGGTCGGACAGCAGCGAAAGCCGGACCTCATCCGGGGCGCGCACTTCGATCTCCACCTCCTGCCCCAAGCCGCCACGAAAGCGCCCGGCGCCGCCGGAATCCGCGCGCAGTCTTTTCTTCCACACCACCAAAGGCGCCACACTTTCATAAGCCTCAATCGAACCGGCGCCGACATTGGTGGGGAAGGCGGTGGTCGGCAGGCCATCGCGATGCGGCGAAGCCCCCATGCCGCCCGAGGCAAACAGCACCTGCGAAAACCGATCCCCCGCGCCATCCAAGCCGCTGAACAGCGCGCGCATGGTGGGCGCGCCGCCGCATTCGGCAATGATCTTGTCAGGCATGATGGGCGCCAGTGCCTTGTAGATGGCGCCGGCCAGCAAATGCCCGGTCAATTGCCGCGCGCTGCACGCCGCCGGGAAGCGCGGGTTCAGGATGCTGCCCTCAGGCGCGCTGACGGTAATGGCGCCATAGGAACCCTCATTACGCGGCGTGAATGGATCAAGCGCGCATTTCACCGGATAGACCGCATAGGCATGAGTGTAATTCAGCACGCAATTGATGCCGCGATCCACCTGTTTTGATGTGCCGGCGAAATCAATATGCATCGTGTCACCCTTGATGGTGACAGCGCAGGCGATGCGCGTAATCGCGTCATCAAAGCCATCCGCTTCCAGGGTGGAATGCCAGGTGCCATCAGGCAGGGCGGCGATGGCGCGGCGCATGGCGGCGTCTGCCCGTTGATGCAAAGCGGCGCCGAGCCCTTGCAGATCGGGCAGGCCGGTATCTGTCAGGAATTCATCCACACCGCGCGCGCAGACCTCATTCGCAATCACCTGCGCTTCCAGATCGCCCATCACTTGCCGTGGCAGGCGCACATTCGCGAGCAGAACCTCCACCAAATCCTCATTGCGCTTGCCGGCGCGAAACAGGCGGGAAGGGGGGATACGGATGCCTTCCTCAAAAAGTTCTCGACAATCGGCAGACCACAGCGCGCCGCCGACATCGGGCGAATGGGAAATGGAACCGGCAAAGCCCACCAGCTTTCCCTTGTGGAAAATCGGGCTGACCGCGGTGAAATCCGGCAAATGCCCGGTCGCAAGCCAGGGATCATTGGTAATGACGCAATCGCCCGGCTGCCAGGTCTCCGCTGGGAAGCGTTCCAGAAAGGTTTTGGTGGTTTTCGGCAGAATGCAGGAGAAGGAAGCGATGCCCCCGGTATTCTCACTGATCGAATCCCCATTGCGGTCCATCAGCACCGTCGCGAAATCATTTGATTCGCGCACAATGGTGGAAAAGGCGGTGCGCAGCAGGCCGGTGGCGGCCTCATCGGCAATGGAAATCAGCCGCGACCAATAGATTTCCAGGCTGATCGGATCAAAAGCTTCCGGCTGGTGTTGTGCTGCCATCATTTTTCATCCCAAGGCGAACCATGCTGGCTGCATGGCGCGCGCATCGGACGCCCGGATGGCAGGGCCGTCAAGTCAAACGGATTGGGTTTCCTCGGCGGGGGAGATGGTAATCAGCCCCAGCTTCATCATCCAGACCATGCCGATGGCCGCGCGTGCGCGTTGATCGGGCGGCAGGGTTCCGCCCAGTTCGGCGGCGGTCATGCTGCCTTCCGCCAGGCGTTCCAGCATGATCTGAAATGCCGGCAAGGAAGGCAGCAGGGAACCGCGCGTCACCGCACCAGGAATGGCGGCGCGCTGGCGTAGCAGATCAAGATTGGCGCCCGGCACCAGGGTAACGCGCTGCTTTGGATCCAGCCGATGCGTTGGGTAATCCGTGAACAGCATGAAGGGATCAGGGCGCGTGGGCGCCGGCTGGCGGCCCGGGATCAGCGGCGCGAATTCCGCGGCCTTGGCGCGGATGCGCGCCTGTTCTTCCCATAGCGCCTGATATTGCGGAATGATGGCCGCCCAATCATACATGCGCCGCGCGCGCAGCCGCGCAGCCTCCGCCATTTGGCGGCGCAGATTGGCATCTTCCGCCAACCGATAATAAGCATCCGCCGCCGCGCCGATATCCATGGCAAGGCCCTGCGATGTGCCGCGCAGATAGGCGCTGTAGTCATCCGTACCCATCTGATAGCGCGTGGCAATCGGGCCGCCATTGCCGCCCATCAAGGTGCGAATGCGAAACCCCGTGACGCCATCTTCCACTGTATCGCGGAAGCCATCCCAATCCGTCACTACCACAGGCAAGCCCGCCGCCATGGCTTCCACTGGCGCCAGGCCGAAGGTTTCCTGGATATTGTCCACGGGCAGGGTGAAGATATCCGCCGCCGCCCAGGCTTTTGAGCGAATCTCGGCATTCTGCCCATCCAGCAGATGCACCTTCACATCCGGGCAGGCCTGCTGCGCCGCATCGGTAAAGGCAGGGCGAGAGCCATCATTTTCGATCCAGCCGGTCATCAGCAGATGGAGCTTGCGCCCCTTGCGTTCGGCAGTCTTTTGGAGCGCGAGAAACATCGGCAGCGGTGTAAATTTAGTCGCATTGGACAAGCGCGCCACCAGGATGATGGCGATATCCTCTGCCCCAATGCCCAATTCCTGACGATAGGCCGCACCCAGGGCAGGATCGCGGCGGAAGGCATCGCAATCCACGCCAAGCGGGATCATCGGCAGCATCGGCACACCGGCCCGCGTCGCCCCCAAAGCGTTTTGCAGATAAGCGACATTTTCCTGCAATTGCCGCCGCACCATGCTCTGCACTGCGCGGGAAGTGCAGATTATCGCATCCCAGGGCTGCACCGGCGCAGTCAGGCCATGAGCCAGCGCATCCATCACGCGGTCGGTGGAGGTTGTATGCGTCACACCGCATAGGCTGAAGGCGCGCTGATTCCCTGAACGCCGGCGCCAATAGGCGTAGGATTCCAGCCCAGGTCCGGGCAGGAACAGCGTGCCTGCTTCCGCGACCGGGCGCTGGTCGTCGAAATTCGCTGTCCGCACCGCAAGCTGAGGCGCGCGGGCCTGAATTTCCGCCGAAAAGCCCTGCGCCTCCCGGTCATGCAGCATCAGCCCAACCAGGCTTTCCAGCCCGCCATGGCGGAGCAAGCCATTCAGGAAGCTATCACCCGCGACACGCCGGCCCAGCATGGCGCGACCCTGGGAGACATAGCCATCAGCGGCATAAAGAATGGCAACAGAACGGGTCATGGAATTCCACACCTTGAAACCTGCATCGTCACTAATTCCTTCACCGCCCCCGATCAATGCCGCCCCGATTGTGGGGGCGCGCCTGTCGGGGTAAGCGCGAAACATGCAGCTGGTTGGGGAAAGCGACTCGAAGACCGCAAGGGCGGTGCCTGGGCCAAGGCCCGCCTATCAGGCGCGGCTTGCCAGCGGCGAATTGGCGCCCGATGCCGCCCAGGCCGCGGCGATGGAGCGTTTGCAGACGCTTTGGCAAGCGCTACGCGGCTACGATCCGTCGCCCTTGGATAACGCGCCCAAACCCGCCGGGCTGCTGGGCAGGCTTTTCGGCCGCGCCGCTGGCCCGCCGCGCGCCGAAGCGCCGCAAGGGCTTTATCTGGTGGGGGAGGTCGGGCGCGGCAAATCCATGCTCATGGACCTGTTTTTTGAGACCGCCGAGGTGCCGCGCAAGCAAAGGCTGCATTTCCACGCCTTCATGCAGCAGGCGCATCGGCGCATCCATGGCTGGAAGCAGGTGCATGGTGATAGCGCGGACCCCATCCCGCCCTTG